>JAVCDJ010000023.1 GCA_030765845.1 Candidatus Stygibacter australis | reverse complement strand
TTCTCTTTTATCTCGAACTATTAGAAACTATGTTGATCTGTATAGCGGACACAGCCTGGTGGAACTGGAAGCTCCTGAAGAGTGGTTTGGCAAGACCCTGCAGGAACTTGCCTTACCTACTAAAAGAAAGGTAAATGTGGTGGCTATCAAATATAAGGAATCGATTGTTTCTGAGCAGGGAGATATCCATTTTAAGATGCGGGTAAATGATCTTCCTGGAGCTAACGACGTTATTCATGAGGGAGATATCATTGTCCTGGTCGGCAGTCAGAACAAGATTGTGGAACTCATGAATGAGACGGGCAAATAGGAGTTGTCATGAAGAATAAAATAGTAAGCTGGTTCCGGTTCTTTCTGATCATCCTAAGTGTGATCATGCTTGTTTCTGTGATCGTGATCTTAAATTCACTGAGAATAGATGAACCTCATCTTATCAAGTTATTCCATTCCAATATCAGGAACACAATCTATATTGGCTCTTTTCTCTTCTTTTTTGTAGTAGTAACAGCTTATTTTTTTCTTCCTTTACATCTGAAAAGGTCTTTGAGCGATATTTCTAATGTTCTTGATGACTTCAAGCGCACGGTCTATAATACCGAGCTTGATCTGGAGGAAAAAAAGAACTCGCTTGATAATGAAGTATATAATATCCTTCGCCAGTTGATGGATGCTCAGAAGGAAATCCAAAAGAATAATAGTGATCGCAAAGCTAAGGTATTTGAGCATTACAGCAGAATAACAGTATTGCTGCGTCTGGTTCCAGACGGAGTATTAATTACTGATCTGGAAGGCAATATCATATTTATCAACGATGTGCTGGTAGACGCTTTTCCTCAACTGGAATTAGAAACCAATATCCTGGAGAAATCATATCCACCTGAGATAGAGAATAATCTAAAGAAACTTATCCAGACCAGTTTAAAACAGAAGAAACGCCAGGAACCACTGCAGTGCTTTATTCCTAATTTAAAGAGACATATTACCGTGGATAGCGCACTTGTCCGGAAAAAGGAAGGAGAGGTTAACGGCATAGTTCTGGTCGTGCAAAATCTGGAGAAACGTAAAATTGAGCGTAAACAGGAAAAGGATAAGGAGACCGAAAGGGTTGAGTAATGATGCAGATAATATGTGAAGCCCGGCAACCTGAACGGATTGACCGTTATTTGAGCAATCTCAGAATAGATGGATTGCATTCGCGGTCATGCCTTGAAAAGCTTTTTACTGACAAAAAAATCCTTGTGAACGGCAAAGCTGTTAAAAAAAGTTTTCAGGTTCAAAACAATGATGTGATAGAATATGAAGTTCCAATTATAGAACCCTCTCAAGACCTGAAACCTGAAGATATTCCTTTAGATATCGTTTATGAAGACGAATTTCTGGCAGTTATCAATAAACCTGCTGGAATGGTAGTGCATCCCGGTGCCGGGGTTTATAGTGGTACACTTGCTAATGCCCTTGTGCATAAATATGGCACTGGACTTTCTTCTGCTGGTGAATATCAGCGTCCAGGGATCGTTCATCGTCTGGACAAAGATACCAGCGGTTTATTACTTATAGCCCGTCAGGACAAAATTCACTACCTGCTAAGCGAGCAATTTCAAAAGCGGGAAGTTAGTAAAAAATATCTGGCTATCACTACGGGTTTTCCTGAAAATCCCGAGGGGGAAATCAAAACTTTTATTGACCGAAACCCTCAGAACAGAAAGAAAATGGCAATTGCCAAAGAAGGCAGACAGGCTATCAGTATTTATAAAGTATTAGAATATTATGAATATTTTGCCTTGCTGGAAATTGATCTCAAAACCGGAAGAACTCATCAAATCAGAGTTCACCTGGAGCATATAAATTGTCCGGTGCTGGGTGACTCTCTTTATAACAATCAGAAGCGCACCATGAATTCGGTACCGATAGAATATCGGAAAAGGATAAAGTTTCTGTTGACCAGTCATCTGCGCCGGCAGGCTCTTCATGCCTGGAAGCTGGGATTTATTCACCCCATAACCGGAGAAAGACTCGAATTTTCGGTAGAAATGCCTTCCGATATGAAAAAAGCTATTGATTACATTAAGCAATTATTTTAACATAAGGAGCTAATATGGATTGCCCGGAAAAAGAAAATAATTTACAGAATTGTAACTGTACATATCCTTGTGCTAAAAAGGGGAATTGCTGTCAGTGCATACTTTATCATAGAAAGATGCGGCAGCTCCCAGCTTGCTTCTTTCCGGATGATGCAGAAAAGACCTATGACAGGTCTTATGCTAATTTCGTGCGGTTAGTGCAGGCAGGAAAAATCTAAAAGAGGTTATAATGAATTCAAAATTTGCCACAGTGGAATCCGCTGTGGAAGCTATAAAAAATGGAGATATGATTATCGTTGTAGATGATGAAAATCGCGAAAATGAAGGTGATTTAATTGCCGCTGCTGAGCTTATAACTCCTGAAAAAGTAAACTTTATGATCACTGAGGCAAAGGGTCTTCTATGTGTACCTATGACCTCCCAAAGACTTAAGCAGTTGCAGCTTCCTTTAATGACAGAAGATAATCAGGATCGGCACAGTACAAAATTTACTCTATCGGTGGATTTTGCCGGTTCCAGAACTGGTATCTCTGCCCATGAAAGAGCAAAAACTATCAAAAGACTGGCAGATCCGGATGCGAAAGCTGAAGATTTTGTTCGACCCGGGCATATATTTCCTCTGTCTTCCGAACTGGGAGGAGTACTTAAAAGAGCAGGTCATACAGAAGCAGCTACTGACTTACTGGAATTAGCAGGTTTGCAGCCTACAGGTGCTATCTGTGAGATAATCAAATCTGATGGGAGCATGGCAAGGCTTCCTGACCTCGAGGAATTTGCTCAAAAACATGATCTAAAACTGATCACTATTCAATCTTTGATCAAATATCGTCGCAAAAGGGAAAAACTGGTAGAGGTATTCTCAGAGGCAAAATTGCCAACTTTTTATGGAGATTTTAAGATTATCACCTATAAATGCAAAATATCTGAGGAATATCACGTTGCTTTGGTTAAAGGTGAAGTTCGAGGTAAAGAAGATGTCTTGGTAAGAGTACATTCAGAGTGCCTGACCGGAGACGCATTATTTTCTACCCGTTGTGATTGTGGTGAGCAGCTGGAGCAATCCTTCAAGATGATCTCAGATATTGGTCAAGGAGTGATATTATATATGAAACAGGAAGGTAGAGGCATAGGGTTATTGCATAAGATAAAAGCCTATCAGCTTCAGGATGAAGGTCAAGATACGGTAGAAGCGAATATTTCGCTTGGTTTTGAAGAAGACCTGCGCGATTATGGTATTGGTGCTCAGATCTTACGCGATCTGGGACTTTCAACAATCAAATTACTTACAAATAATCCCAAGAAGATAGTGGCTCTGGAAGGATATGGACTTCGTATCACAGATAGAGTATCAATTGAGATGCCTCCTCAGAAAGAAAACGAATTTTATCTCAAAACCAAAAAAGAGAAGATGGGACATCTTCTGGATAAGGTATAAAATCAATGCTATATCTGAAAGCTCTTATTTTTATTCCGGCAAATATGCTGGTGGCATTTCTTTTGGTATTTGCGATCAGGGCTTTTTTCTTTTATCCTCGCCGTGAGATCAGGATCAAAGGTAAGAAGATACCTCTTACGCCAGGTTTAGTTCCCCGCTATCACAATCTGCTAGTAGATAAGATCAATGATTTCGTGTATGGCTATCTGCATGATTGCGAAATCAGTGGAGAAGATAATCGAATAGAAAAATGGGAAAAGCAGGTGTATCAGAAGTGCCTTGCCTGGCTGGAAACTAAGATCCATGCCAGGTATATTCCGCAAAAGGTCATCATTGGTATCCAGGTATTTCTGGCTGGAATAGGTCGGGAATTTGCCAAACAATTTATGCGCACCTTTATACCATATCTTATCAAAAATTATAAACTCACTCACTATTTAGATATTTTCAATGAAAAATTTACAATTGAATTCCTGCAGGGTTACTATGACCGCTATATTTACAAGTATTCCTTGTATTTGATGCTGGCAATAGGCCTGATCATTGGAATCGTAAATCATCTTATATATCTCATTATTGGAGGATAAATGTCTCGAAAAATTATTATAATTGGATTACTATTAATGCTATCTCTATTTCTATTTGCTCAGGAAAAGGTAACTCTTGATTTTCTGGTGCAAAAAGCAATGGAAAGATCATTATCGATTGAAGGAGAACTTCTACAATACAAAAATCAGCAATCATCCTATAAACAAAGTTTTTATAGTTGGTTGCCGAGTGCTGATCTCCGCGCATCAAAATCCTGGATAAATGAAGATTGGCAGAACCTGTCCGGAGGATTTTCAGCTAGTTGGGGCATAAATTCCAATGATGGCAGATATTTTGATATGAAAAGGCAGATGATAGAAATGATGAATAGTGATCTATCATTAGAAGATGTGAAAAAAAATATCGCTTACAATGTTCTATCCAGTTACATTGATGTCCTTTCGGGAAATGATCTCGTGAAACTCCAGAGAGAAGTCGTGGCTTTGGAAGAAAAAAAATATCAACGTATTGAAACTCTGCAGAAACTTGGCGAGGTAAATGATCTTGATCTTCAGCAATCTGAGATTGATAAGATCCAGGCTGAGATCAGTCTCAACAATTTGTTACTTTCTGTGGAAAATAAAAGAGCTGATCTTTTCTATTATATAGGCTGCGATGATAGCGGGGCAGAACTGGAAGATCTTGATATGGAGATCAATACCCAGCCAGGTGAATATCAGCCTAATCTGCAATACCAGATCCAGGAGCAATCACTCAAATCCACTAAACTGATGCAGGAACAGACCTCTATGGAGCTGCTGCCAACCCTCTCACTTAATTGGAGTTATTCCCGCTCATCAACTGATGGAATTACTGATTTTTATCTCTATTCCGAAAATGCTGAAGTTTCTCTGATGGTCTCATATCCCATTTTTGGCTTTTTGGATAATTACCAGAATCTGCAGATCATTAAACGGCAATATGAATATAATCAAAGAAAGCTGGCTGACCAGCAGCTGTCAGATATCAAAGATCTCAACAGCTTAAATAAAACCCTTGAATCTCGAACTCGGAATTATAGATTATACCAGCTTAAAGCTGATCTGGCTGAAAACGTATTGGCTCGTGCCCAAGTGGAATATGAACAGGGAACTATCAATCTCCTGGATTATAATGATTATCAGAATAAATTATACAATGCCCGTAAAAACGAGATTTCAGAGCATTATCGTCTCCTGGAAACCCAGGAATCAATTAACCTATTGCTCTCTAAGAAAATTCTGGGCAAATGGTAAATCATAAGAGGACTTAATTATGCGCAAGTTTGAAGTAATAATAATTCTTATTGTTGTCTTTGGCAGCCTGATCATTCTGGGGATCAAGGACAATGATAAGAAATCTCTACCAGAATTGAGCACTACAACAGGATTGGAAACTGCAGCAGGAGAATTCTCCACAGCGGAAGAAAGGCTTAAGGCAAATGATGAGCTATGTGAATCAAGGCATAATGCCATCACAAGTGCCATTCAAATCGTTTCTCCGGCAGTAGTATCAGTAAATGTGATCAAAACCCAGATCGTGAACCGTCATTTGAGCCCATTTGATAATCCTTTTTTTGGTTTTTTCAGGAATGTGCCTTATAAACGTGAGATCAAGGGGATAGGTTCTGGAGTGATATTTAATGATGCGGGCTATATCATCACTAATGCCCATGTTGTAGAAGGGGCCACCCAGATCAAAGTCATTCTCTCTGATAATCGTCAGTTTGAAGGTGAGCTTATTGGATTGGATTCTGTTCACGATATTGCCATCGTTAAGCTCAAAGATGGAGAAGATCTGCCGGTTGCCAAACTGGGCACCTCATGTGGTTTGATCATGGGAGAATGGGCAATTGCTGTGGGTAATCCTTATGGATTTTTACTGAAAGACAGCAAGCCAAGTGTCTCTGTCGGCGTTATTTCTGCCTTAAACCGTGATTTTGCACCAAACGAAGATGGCAAGATATATAAGAAAATGATCCAGACAGATGCTGCTATCAATCCTGGAAATAGTGGAGGACCTCTGGTGAACGTCATGGGTGAAGTAATAGGAATTAATTCCTTTATTTTCTCTGAATCAGGAGGAAGTATCGGTATTGGCTTTGCGATTCCCATCGACAGCGTGAAAAAAATCGCTGATGAATTGATCAAGTATGGTAAGATAAGAGATATCTGGTATGGTTTCAAAGTTCAGGAGATAACACCTGTGATAGCCTCATATCTGGGCTTGAGCTCCTCCGATGGAGTTCTGGTTGCCCTGCTCGATAAAAATGGTCCTGCGGATAAAGCAGGTCTGAAAAAAGGTGATATTATCATTAAAATTAATAAATATCAAATAAAAACTACTGATGATGCTGAAATTGCGGTAACTGATGTCTCGGTTGGCGATAAAATGAATCTGGAAATTATCCGGGACACCAAACCTCTCAGCATTGTAATTGATGCAATCGAATATAAATAAGCGGAGTTAGCATGAAAAAATTCTGGTGGATTATTGTTATTGTTATTATTGTTGTCTTATACTTTGCCTTTGGCAGAAAAGGAAAAGCCAAAAATGAAGGATTTGCTCAACAGGTTAAGAAAACTGTGGTAGAAAAAGGTGAGATCACCATCAAACTTGAAGAAACTGGTGAAATCCAACCTGTTAGTGAAATCGAGCAGAAATCAAAGGTCAGCGGAAAAATCGCCAAACTTTTCTTTGAAGAAGGTGACTATATCAAGGTAGGCGATGTCATTGCTGAGATTGAACCTGATTATAATCAAACCTATGAGATCACACAGAAAACCCGTAATCTAAGAACTGCTGAAATTGATCTCGCGAATGCCCAGCGTGACTGGGAAAATAATCAAAAACTATATCAAGATCAGTATATTTCACAAAATGAACTTGATAAATATGCTGATGCTTTGGAAAGAGCTCAGATTAATTATGACACAAATCTGCTGCAATACGAATCAATTAAGGAAATAGAGACTGTTGATAATGTCTCTAAGGTTTTAGCTGCTGCCTCAGGAACTGTGATAACCAAGAATGTGGAAGAAGGTGAAATGGTTCTCTCAAATACTGGCAATTATTCTAATGGTACTGTGCTTTGCGTAATAGCTGACCTTTCGAAAATGATAGTATCTTCCAAAATCAATGAAGTTGATATTGGAAAAATCTCCAAAGGGATGGAAGTTAAAATACAGGTTGATGCTTATCCCTATGAATCCTATTCCGGTGCCATTACCAGTATCGCTCCTATGGCGCAATTGATCAATAATGTAAAAGTATTCCCTGTAGAGATAAATATAGATAGCGTGGATGAAAAACTGCGACCGGGGATGACAGCTAATATCACTATTATAGGTGAAAAACGCTCAGATATCATGATCGTGCCCATCAGAGCTATCTTCTCTGATCAGACAGGTAATGATATTATTTATAAGGTCAAAAACGACACAATAGCCGAAAGTTCACAAGTGAAAACCGGAATTAATGATTTCCAGAAAGTTGAGATCATCTCAGGTGTAGCGGAAGGTGATACAATTTCTCTTACCGAACCTGCCCGTGCCGGCAAAAATCGCATGGATATCATGTTTAACTAAGTATTACAGTTTAATTATAAGAGCGAACCTGGTTATTGTTGTATCCAGTGCATCCTTGCGCTGGGTGGGGGAAGTCGTTATGATCAGGAATGTAATGTAAGAAATTTAGCCACGGATTACACGGATTAACACGGATAATGTAATGTAAGAATAATTAAGCAACGAACAAAACTAACAATACGAACTGGAGAGATATGTTTTTAGTGAGAATCAATCAGTGAGAAGGAATGATATTGGTATTTTTTAAAACTGCGTCCACTGCTTCCACTACGTCCACTATGTCTATAAAAAGCTAATCTAATGTAAGAATTATTAAGCCACGAACAAACCAAACAAATTATCAAATACCAGACAAGTTTCCCTCTAACTTTCTAACCTTCTGCTTTTTTAGGGATGCCAGATAAAAAATAATTTGACAATAAAAATATATAGTTACAAAGAGTTAATGTGAATAAAAAAATCTAAGTCATTTTATTGGAGGATTGGGTGAGATATCTATTACTTTATGTTTTGATACTATTTGCGTTACCAGTTTTAGGGCAATTGGAATGGGGTGATGGAATCGAGTTTGCCGAAAGTAGTAATACACTATTTGGTGACTTGGCAATGCTTGGAGATATTGGCTACTTTTGCTGGATAGAGGATTATGAAGATGAACTGTGTTTAAAGGTTCAAGGATTTGATAGTGAAGGTAATAGCGTATGGGAATTTCCGGTAATTCAGAGTAGTAATGACAGTTTGCCTGGTAAAGCCAGGATAGGAATATCAGAAGATGAAGGAATTTTTATGCTCTGGCAATGCTATTCCGCAGATGTAGATATAATAAGTAATTACATTCAGAAACTTGATTTTGGGGGGAATAAATTATGGGGAGAAAACGGGATTGAGATCATCAATACCGAAAACGAGTGTGTGGAATTGCTTTCTGATGGTAACGGAGGAATGTATTTACTTTATGAATTTGATGATGAAGTAACAGCCTGGCATTATAATGAAACGGGGGAGCTTGTAACCGGCTGGGAAGAAGGTATTTATCTGGGAAATCATGGTTCTGATGGGATGTCCTCTTCATTAAGCTATACCCAGAAATCAACTGGAGAATTAATAACTTTTACAAGACATACTTTAGGAAACGAACCCGGTGTCTATTTTCAAGAATACAATTTCTATGGGGAGATGGAATATCCTGATCAGGGGCTTTTTATCGATGAGGCAGATAATACCGGTTTGAGCATTGTCAATACGGGTAATGATGAATATCTGCTAAGCTGGCATCAGAATGATATGATAGCAGGAAATAAATTTCTTGAGGGTGGAGAACTATTATTTGATGAAGCAATGGAATTATATGAGGGAGATTTAAATTATATTTACAATATTCAATTGATAAACGGGACTGTTTATTTGATCTTGTCTGATAATAACAGCACAGTAAGAGTTGGCAGCTATGATGACAACTGGCAGGAACTGACAAGTCCGGATGAGGTTCAGATCAGCTATGATTATAATCTGGGAGTATTAATTAAAGATAATAGCAATATATTGATCTATAATAGAAATAGTAGTTCAATTAGCTTAACTGAGTATGACTGTAATGGCAATCTACTTAGTCCTGAAGAAGGTTGGATTAATTATCACTCTCTTTATAATAACTTAGAAGTTTCCACAAGCGAAAATGTGATCAATCTGTACTGGAAACAATACGGTCAGTTAATCCAGACTATATACGATGAGGGTGAAATATTATATGAAGAACCTCGAATACTGGGGAGTAACAGAATAATCCCAGGTGATGGTCATGGAGGCTGGCAAACTGAAGAAAAGCTGGTTTTCTGTTGCCGTACTCGTAGTAATGAATATTTTATTACTTATTTAAGTGAAGACGGTGATATATTATATGATGCACAAATCATAATAGATAATCCGGACTTAGCAGGTTCATACATCGGAAGCAACGATGATAATGGATTTTATCTTATAGGAAGTATCGAAAACGAGGAAGGATTATATGATGATTACCTGTTCAGAATAGATACAACTAATGAACCGGAATTGGTATGGGGCAATTCAGGACTATATCTCCGGCCAAGAAATCATCCAGAACAAGGTTTTTATAATTGTCAATTATGGGATAACCTGACTTTGTTTTTCTGGTATGAGAATGAAGAAACAATTGGACAATTATCAGATGGAAATGAGTTTTTGTGGGAATCAGGCGGGATTGTTCTTGATAACTGGTTAGTCATGGGGTCACCAAAAAGGTTTGAATATATTGATGGATATTTAAGATATAATATTTCTAATTATCCTGAACGTTATACTTATGTGAATCGATTGATTAATGATTTTGATCCTGTCTGGGAAGAACCTGTTTTATTAAATTCTTATTGTTCTAATGATACTGTTGTATGGTTTTATTACGATTATGTGTCAGGAACAGAACTCCTTACTTACTGGGTAGAGAGGATTGGTAATGATTGGAGATTAAAGAAGCAGACTGTTACTGAATCAGGTGAGAAGTTATGTGGAGAAGATGGAATAATAATTCTGGAAACAGATAATGAAGAGATTCGAGAAATACTGGCTGATGAAAATAATGACATCATGGGAGTGGTTACCGGAGGAGTAATTGAGCCGGAGATCACATATTTCACTTTGGAAGGAGAACCCTTAGGGATAGGGACTGTTTGTTTCCCGGAAATCTATGGACAGAATATTGACGAGATAATCCTTAAGGATGGTTATGTAGTGTTCTTTACTAGAAGTTATATTTCACTTTATTTTGAATTACAGATATGGGTTTATGATTTGGGGGGTAATTTCATCCCTGAGCTTCCCAGTCTGGACTACAGCGTAGATACAAGGTACCAAAATCTCATATTTGAGGATGAAGAGGCAATCTATTTCACATATAATCACAAGCATCATGAAGAGGATTTATTTTGGTTAGCGAATGGAGGATCGGGTATAGATATAGTAGCTCAGAAGTTTTCTTTGCCGAATGTTTCTGTGCCGGAAGAAGAAATACAGGCAGTCAACAAGATCATAACGGTATATCCCAATCCCTTTAATCCTGAGGTAACGATCAGTTTTGATCTTCCGGAAAGGCAATTTATTGAGCTGGATGTTTATAACACCAAAGGGCAGCATGTGAAAAGTCTGGCAGCTTCTGAATATTCATTGGGCAGACATGAGATTATCTGGAAAGGAGAAAATAACCAGGGCGCAAAAGTAAGTAGTGGATTGTATTATCTAAAATTGCAGATAGATAGTGTTATTTACACAGAAAAAGTTGTCATGATCAAGTAGAATAGAAACTAAAAAAAAGGCAGACTTGATTCTGCCATTCTTTGCTTGCCCAGAATACTTTCCGTTGTCTATGGATTAAAAATAAGTATTAATCATACATTAACTATCTATAAAAATGTTTTCAAGCAAATCTATGTGATAATTACCCTAAATTTATACTATTGTAATATTATCATCATCAAATTATCAATATATCAGTAAAATAGAATAATAATCAAGTATAAAAAAGCATGTAAGTGGAACAACAAAGCACATAGTGACATTTTTTTGTTATATTGTGCTTTGTTGTTGCACCTGTATATCTTTTTGAAACAGGAAAAGATGCGATTAAATGACGAAAAATATTGAGAAAAGTGATGTTTTAAATCAGAAAATATGAAGATTGACACTGGCAAATAAGATGATCAATAACTGGAAATGTTAAGATCAAAAACTGGGAATATAATGAAATCTATGAGTTGTTTGGGGATAGACTATCGAGTTTCTCTTCCATAGCTTTAACCTGATCACGGAGTTCTTTAATGCGAAATTCTCTTCCGATGAAGAGTTTATTATATTTCTTAAGCTCTTCATTTTTTTCTTCCAGATCTTTGGTACGAATTTTGATCAGGTCTTCCAGGTGATCATGATAGTCCTTAAGTTTTTGTTCATATTTTTTTCTATCAGTGATATCCGTGATAAAAGCAAAGGCAGCATAGAACTCATTATTCTGATAATATAAATTAGTAGCCTTAATATGGCAGGGGATTTTGTTACCGGATTTAGAGGTGAAATGCATTTCATAACTATTATGGATCAAATCGGGAGATTGATTGAACTGGGTAAGGAAAATATGCTGATCATTTTCATCAATAAAATCAATCGGGCTCTTTCCGATTATTTGATCAGGAGAATATCCCAGCATCTGACATACAGACTCATTTACTTCCAGAGTAATCATCTCAGGGTTAATCATCCAGAAGCCTTCTGAAGTAGTTTCTATAAGTTGCTTATATTTATTTTCGCTTAATTTAAGTGCGTCATCACTCTTTTTTCTTTTATCTATCATAATATTTGCAGCCGTGGCAATTTCACGGAATTCAGAGTAGTGCAAACTATCCAGATCTATATTATCATAATTATCTGAAGCTTTGAAAAAAAAGTGGCTGAAAGATTCTATATTTGATTTGATATTGGAAGAGAAATGCTTGATGATCAGGAAACTGAGCAGGAAATAGGCAAATAGAAGAGTCAGATAACTGATAGTACGATTTTGCAAAAGAGAACGCAACTGCTTTTTTTGATAGCTGATCTGCTGATTGATATCTACCAGATACACTCCAGTACCAATGATCCAGTCAAGCTCAGGGATCGCTTTTGTATAGGAGATTTTGGGGCTGGGTTCAGATTGATTAAGTTTTCTCCAGGAATATTCAGTGAACACGCCGTTCGGATTATCAAATGCTTCCTGCTGTTTCTGGATGATCTTCACTCCATCGGGGTCTGTGAGATCCCAAACACTGCCAGTTCCCTGGGTGATAATTCCATTAGAAAAGAGAGGTTCACTATCTCGGGTGGAGCCAAAGAAATATCCATCAGAGCGATAGCGAAAATCAATAATTTCAGAGATCAGGAATTGTTTCAGTTCAGGCAGATCCATTTGACTTTCTGGTGGTAATTGCTGGCTAAATATTATCAATTCACCTATATAGAAAATCACCTTATCAACTTCA
>JAVCDJ010000022.1 GCA_030765845.1 Candidatus Stygibacter australis | reverse complement strand
TCAGGTAAATTCCGCTGGAACAGGTATTATTATCACCATCGCAACCATTCCAGATGATAGAATGCTCTCCAGTAGCATATTGCTTGCTTGTGAGGTCTCTTATCTTTTGTCCTTTGATGTCATAAACACTCAGACTGGTTTGACCTGCATTTTCCTGCTGCCAGAATATTGTCGTGCTCGGGTTAAAGGGGTTGGGATAATTATAGAGTACTGGTGCTGGAGCTGAGATTTCATTTTCATCTTCATTCAGCAGATTATCAAAATAAAATGTCTCTTTCCTGCTCTCCAGATAAACATCTCCATAGGCAACAGCGACTACAAACTCATAATAATCTGATTCAGTGATCTCTGTCACTGTATATTCCGAAGTATCAACTGGCAAATTTATATATATCCAATCTGAAGCTGGTGCATCTACCTGTTTATATTTGAGCCAGAGCGTATCCGGGGTAGTTAAGCAAAACATATCTATAACCACCTGATGATTATCTATGCCAACGCTGTTCAATATGGGCACACAAGGTTCACCCATATATGGTGTCAGATCAAAATCAGAGTTATAAAAAGCAACAGCTTCATTACAGGTATTCTCCAGCTCTTCAGTATTTGTTCCAACGAATAATACGGCAGTTATATCAATAGATTCCAGTGGCGCCAGATCATACCGCTTAAAATAGTTTCCCTGCTCATCAGTTTCCAGATAATCCAATATGCCGTTCTCATCCATATCCCCTGTATGCGGCATTGCTCCATAAATTGAATACATAAAACGCGTATCACATCCATTTCCAGCAACCTGCCCATTAGGAAAATCCCTTAGTGATGTATATTTTTCATCATTAGGATTTCTATAAGTCATCAGCCAGTATTTCTCATTTGCTGTAAGTCCCGAAGGATTAAAATCCAAAGGATCGGAATCATCAGGTCCATCACCTACTTCCCACGCCCAGCAGGTATAGCCATAATCGAAGTTCAGCATTTTAGCAGCCAGTATGCTTTCAGATAATCCTTCATCTCCATCATAATCATAACTAAAGGCATATTCATAATCAGGTTCACCATTATAGCTGCTCACATCGTCATTATAAATATAATTCCAACCCAAAGGTCCTATATCAGCATCGATCATCAAACCATAACTCAAATATTTCAAACTGTCTATCGCAGAGGTATTTGTAATTTTCCAGTTAACATATACGATATTCTGCAAACTGGCAACCGGATAGCTCCAGGTTTGCTGTTCCACTGCCAGTCCCAGAGGATAATGACTGCTCATGCTTTTTTGATTTCCCCAGTCTCTATCTATAGCTGTACCAAAGGGACTGTAGTCATAATAATATGCCAAAGTAGTTTCAAAGCCAGGATAGCTATAATCCTCATCAAACTGTCCATCCCCATCATCATCATAAGGAATAGTAAAACACCAGTTACCGTAAATATCTTCTTGCGCCCATGGTCTGCCCAGATCATCTTCATCGATAAGTCCATCATTATCATCATCAATGCCATAGAATTGCCCCGCCTGCTGCATGAGCACATCTAACCCGTTATAATACTGATAATTTTCTGCATGATAGGTTTCCAGCGGATTATAAGCAGGCAGAAATTCCTTCAGATCAAGATCGCCATCATATCCAGTAGTTGTTAAAGTATCTAATACAACTTTCAGGTCAGGTGTCCATTCCTCATCGGTTTCAGTAACTACATCATTCTCATCCTCAGGATTGGGCAGCCAATATAATAATTGCCCTGCTCCATTACGGCGATAGCGTAAACCACTCACCCAGAGACTTCCCTGATGAAGATGTTCACAATATCCCTCATTATAGAGATTGGGCCAGACTAACCCATGCTGACCGCCATCAACTTTCCCCATCCAGCCATAATTTGTCACATTCAAGCCCAAATTTGAGCATTCCAGAATATTATAATAGTCAAGATCTCGAGTGGGCAGAGGTTCAATCAGGCTTCTGCCGGATGCATAGGATAATGTTAATAATACTGCAATAATTATTATTAGCTTCTTCATATTTACCTCCTCCCGGTAAAAATATCATCAAACATTTCCTGCAAATCCTCAGGTACTATATAAGGCAGGCTAAATCCAAATATCCAGGATTGACTGGAATTATAAACATTATTAATAGCTACTGGTTTGTCATTCAAATAATTATAATCCTCCAGCGAGGGAGGGAAAGTCTCTGCATCCACTGGTTTGCAGTCATACAGGTAAATTATATTTGAACTGATCCCTTCTTCGTTGAAGATGCAGCAAGGACCCAGACCCTGGGTGATATTTACTAAATCATTCCAACTGGGCAGCATAAGTCCTAAAAAATTCATGTCTCCTGTCGGGTTTGCTCCTATAAAATAAGGATTGGTCAAAGGTGACTGACTAACACATTCCACATTATCTTCTTCCTCCGATAGCTCTATTCCCCAGTAGTCTTCAAATACTCGTACTGATTTAGCTGTTGCATGATTGAGTGCACTGTTATATAAATTCCTTAAATCACTGCCAGCGCTGAATATCAGGTTACTTCCCTGTGTATGGATATCATAGAGATTATTAAATAGCCCATGATGTATCCCTGCTCCACGCTTGTCCTGATGGATGATTATCCATTTATACGGTAACAGGTCACTTCGTGCTAATAACATATCCTCAAAATTCAGTTTACTATTATTAGTTAAAATCTCCTGAGAAGATAAGGACTGCTCCCACAGATCAATTTGGGTTATACTTCCAGGATAGTTGCCCACTGCTTCCAGATAGATAGTATCAAGAATAACGTCAGGTGAAAAATTACTATCATAATCAAGATCAAGGATCAGCAGATCGTCCCGGTTTTCAGGTTCAATATATTCATAGATAGTGAGGGCAAATTCGGCTGGCTCTGCATCAACATTGCCAAAGTTATCCGCTGCCCGAACTCGGAATACATGTTCTCCAGATGGCAGGTTTTCCAGCCTGATCTTCTCACAATCAGGATATAATGCTCGTATCCGCAGCCAACCAGATTCTACTTCTTCTGCCGCTGATCCATAAAAATCTGTTGCCGGTGCCAGCCCATCAAGCTGGATTTCATAATATTCTACATTCGCTGAATAATTAGTTGTACCTTCTGGATTGGTCAGTAGATTAATTTCTTCATCATAAGGTGAATTAGTGATTTCGGGATTGATATATTGATTAAGTCCATATTTACCCCAGTAACCCCATTCCAGATAGACCTTCAGATCGTCACTGCCTATCAAAGTATATTCTCCCGATAAATCAATATTTAATGGTGTTGCATAATGCCCCTCACCATTAACTGTCTCCTGTGGCAGCCCATCATAATATTCCAGAAAATCAGGTTTATCAAGATTATAGTGATATTCACCTAAAACCCAGCAGGTATTGTAAATATAACTTATAGAGGCTTCTTCCTCAGGATTTCTACCATTATAGATAATAGTTTCCGGCTGGTTAACCTCTCCCGTGCAGGCAAAACTCACACTTGCCGGATTATCAATGTCTGCATAACCGGATCGCGTGACTACATACACTTCCAGTTGATACAATTCTTCATCACTCAGCTGAGCAAGCGAAGGCTCACTATCTGCTGATAAATTTAAGATTCTTATATCTCTCTGAGTTATTGAATTATACCAGTCACCAGTAGTTTGAACTATTCCATCCAGATCAGTTACATTTAGCCGATACATAAAATGATGAGCATACATACCATCAGTTAATAGACTGCTGACCGCTTCTGTAAGTTTGAACTGATAACAATTACCAATTTCCAGACCAGTAGCTGGAGCCAGGATATTTGTGCCGATCAAGCGCCGGTCAGAAACTTGCACACTGCCTTCCTGCTGGTCTTTATCTCTATATTCAATTTCTATATATTCTATGGCATCAAGCACTTTGCCATCTTCTATAACAAAGTTGAAATCCAGTTGGGGACTTTGCAGCCAGCATTTGCCATCTAAGATATACCAACCCTCAGCATTAGTTTCCCATTCTTCAGCCATATTTCCCGAAAAAGTATGAATACGCAGTCGATATTCTTCCAGATTATCAAGGTCGATAATTAATTGCTGTCGGTAAATTAGATCATTGGCAGAAGACTGCTCAATCGTCTCCCCGTTTAAAATAAATACTCCAGTTGACGTGTTAGAATTTTCCTCAGTTGGATTTTGAAAGCTGCAGGACGAAATAACAACTAATAGAGCTAATAATATAATCTTATTCATGTTATCCTCCACAAACATATCATCTAAACAGCGATTTTATTTGTCAAGGGAAAATATAATTATTTATGGACATTATGGACTCAATGGACACTATGGACACGTCCATTCCGTCCATAATGTCCATCTTGTCCATAAGATTTAGAATATCGGTTGTTGCCACACCTTATCGCTGACACCATAGCGGAGATATCCCGCTGCTTCCACCAGATCACCCAGAGTTTCTATTCCCGGCAGCCAGTTATCCGGTGCCAGATGTTCCAGATCAAAGCTTAGTTCTGCTGCTGCCCTGATCACGGCACTTGTCCATAAATGCAGGATACCAGTTGCTTTTCGCGTTTTCTTGAAATGATTATCCAGCCATCTGGATTGATAGATCTGCCAGGAAATCAGAAAACCAAAGTCCACTACCTTCCAGCAGTCTCTGATATGCGGATATATCAGGCAGAAATAGTGCGTTTGCGGGTTCTCTGCATGACTTGCTGCGCTGCGTGAATACATCATGTCAGGCTGGCTGCCCTGATAAATATAAAGATTTTCTGCTGCTTTACCAGACACGCTGCGGATATAAGTAGTTCCTTTCAAACAGCGAGGGTAGCGTTTTAAGCTGACAAAATCCGGTTCAGGAAGTGCCAGAATTTCTTCCAGATGTGCATTAAACCAGGCATTGTAGACGGTTTCAAGAGCGGATTCCGCTGATATCACGATAACTTCCCGCTCGCTGTATAACTCATCATTATGCCAGCACTCAAGCTGATAATTGTCCGCAGATGCAAAACTGTATTCTTCCTTCGTGCGTGGTGCCAGTTGCCGGATAAAGCCCATACCATTAACTTTTATTTCATATTCACCTTTTTCCCGCAATTTATAAAAGGTATTACATGTGAATTTATATTCTCCTGCATACACAAAATAAGGTGTGTAATAATAGATTTTATTGATGATGGATTTATAATCAGTATGGCGGGGATTTGATATTACGGCTGCCTTACGGGCAATTTCATCGCTGCGGCGACTGAGCACAGTAGGCTGATATTTCTCCTTATACTGGTAGGGATAACTGTATCTTTCGCCATTACGCTTCCGCCGGTAAACCGTGTCACCCAGTTTACCAAAAATAGTAAAACGTCTCTGAGCATAATTCGCAAAACCGCTGATCTTT
>JAVCDJ010000021.1 GCA_030765845.1 Candidatus Stygibacter australis | reverse complement strand
ACTATCGAGATAAAGGACAAAATCCTTTTTAATTATGGGCTGTTTTTCAGCTTTTATTAAACCCACAACCTGTTGAGAATTTTTAGTTTGAGCCAGTTTATCAAGTTGCCATGGTTCACAGTAAGTAATAGCTTGAGGTTGCAAATATTCAAATTTATCTTTATCATCTTCAAGACAGAAAAGCTCCTTGATCACAATTCCATTATTATGTATCTGGTCGAGTAGTCTTTTCCCTTCTACCAGTATTAGACCTTGTTCAGATCTGTTTTTTTTATTATGCAGTTTAGTTAATTCTTTAAGGTGTTGCTTCTTGAGTCGCAAGTCGTGAGTCGAGTCATCTATAGATTTCGGTGGATTATGTTTCATGTAACATTCCTTTTTATAATAAATATAATCAATCAGACCAAGGATGGTCTGGGTACGCAGACAATCTAAAACTTACAAAATATATCATATAAGCATCTCAAGCAATGCGGATTTTTTTTGTTTTAAGACGGGTTAGTTCTTTAAGGTGTTGCTTTGTTAGGCGGATGTCGTGAGTCGTGAGTCGGAATTCGTGAGTCGTGAGTCGTGAGTCGTGAGTCGAGTCATCATTAGATTTCGGTGGATTGTGTTTCATTTAGCAGGCTTTTCCTTAAGGTATTTAATTAAACCAAGATACATTTTCTTAAGATTGGTTACATCTCTGCTAATATTTTCTAATTGCTTTAGGGAGATGTAATTCAATTTTTGAGAAATTATAATCTGTGTATCTACTTCAGCAATGGAGCCGAGTGAAATATATAGAAACCGAAGGAAATCCTTATCTGAGTGTCGTGCTGAACCCTCAACAAGATTTGATGAAACAGAAACCGCTGCTCTTCTCATTTGATTAATAATTCCGAATTTCTCTTCTGATGGATATTCACTGGTTATCTGATAGACTTTAACTACAAACTCAATACTTTTCTTCCAGATATCCATATCTTTAATATTCATAAAAAACTCCTTTGTATTTCGTGAATCGTGAGCCGTGAGTTGTGAATCGAGCCATCTATAAATTTCGGTGGATAATCTGTCATATAATGTGCCTCAAAAAACTATCAACCAGTCAAGTTTTCGTGTCTCACGGCTCACGATTCACGACTCACTCTTCACTTCTCACTTCTCCCGTCTCACTTCTCACTTCTCACGTATCACGACTCCCGTCTTCATCCCGATCTTGCATGGCGGAAGATGATGTTGTATAATGCTTTGAAGAAGTAGCCGATATCGGTAATTATCGGTGATTTCAGATACTTTTTGATATAACTGCTTTCAGATTCCATGATCTCTTTGAAAGTATGAGGCATATCAACATAAAATGGAGGGATCAATCCTGGGGTAACTTTTTTGCGTAACTTCTGGGTTTCAGAAGAATATAAACCGAAATAGTGCGTTGATATAGCACGAACCCCTACCAGCTTAATATCTCCTCTAATAAGATTAATAACTTGAGGTAATTCATCAATCCAAAGGCGACGCAGAAGATTGCCATAGGGCAGGATCCTGAAGTCATCTTTGATCTTACCACCCTTTTTCAGTTTATTCTTCAGAAAAACAAATTCCTGTAAATATTCAGCATAAGGGAACATCGTTCTTAGTTTGTAGATATAAATAGTTTTTCCTGATTTACCAACTCTTTTCAACTTGATCAGGGGCCCATATATAGGATCTTCACGGGGAGGAAGATCAGTATGCTTTTGAGCAACAAAATAAAAGAGATTATCCTTTTCCAGAATATCAACAATATCGAAACCATTATATACTATCCGGCCGAGAATCTCACTTTGAGAAAATGATTTATACATCTCCTGAAACAGCGCAAAATATATTTCTCGAATGAATGGAATTCGCTGAATTATCCTGCGAAAAATAAAATCATTTATAGTAGCGATCATCGCCAGAAATCCAGGATATTTCTGAAAGTATCTAAAATGTCTTTTACGATAATCTTCACCGCAGGAGACAAAATAACCACCAGTTTGCAAATTTAGATTTACCTGTCTGAGATATTCATTGATCTGGTTCCAGCCATTCACTTCATGCAGATTGACAAATAATAACTGAGAATTGGGTGCTTTGTGCTTGATATTGTAAATATGATGTGTGTAGAGAGCTTCTGCTTTATCAGCAGGAATCCGGTCTAACTGGGTGTTCTGCTGAGTAAATTCAAAAAGAGTCAACTCATCTTCCAAATAGATCGTCTTTAGCTTCTGAAGAACTGATTCTGCAGTAGTTTCAGGTAATTCAATCAGTTTCTTGGTAAAAACTTCGGCACTTTCATCATATACTTTTGGGGGTGCGATTATATAAGTGGAAATATCTTTGTCTTTTTGAAATTTCTTAGTGTAATACCAGAAAGTGAAGAATAATGTTTCTAATGTAAATGATATTCCTATTGTACCAATAACTATCCATCGGGAATATGAGAAATAATTAAAGAGATATAATGAAGCTAATATAATTGAAAAACCAGCAAGATCAGAGCGGAAAATGATCAACCAATTATCAACAAATTTTTTCTTCAGGTCAAAATTATATTTTCCACTAATAATTGCAGTTGAGAGCCAGACAATAGTGAAGCCGATAAAAGGACGCCAGTATTTGGGTAGATATACTCTCACAGTAGCAGCTTTGGGCCAGATTGAAATCAAGAAAGCAATTATTACTATTAATAAATTGAGAAATATAGATATTTTTCTTTTGGTTAGAATTTTCATTACTGATTTTTTAGAAAGTTGTAAATTTCATCTCTCGATACTGGGTGAGTTCCTGTTTTTGAAACCTTGATCCCAGCAGCAATATTTGCTATTTCAGCAGCTTCTTTCAAAGTTGCTCCAGTACAAAGAGAAAGAGTTAATGCTGCCACTACTGTATCACCGGCACCCGATACATCGTAAACTTCACGAGCCCTGGTAGGAATCATGTGAGCCTGGGCATCTTCATCAAAAACGGCCATTCCTTCTTCTCCCAATGTGATCACTACCTGACAGCAATTATCTTCCATTAGCTTTTCACCACATTTTTGCAAAGAAACCAGATCGGTAATTTTTATGCCGGTCATTTCCTGTGCTTCTTTTTTATTAGGAGTTAAAAGATAGCAATTCTTGTAACTTTTCTGATGGACAGGCTTGGGATCGATGATCACCTTGATTGAGTTTTGACTTGCCCATAAAATAATATCTTCAATCAAAGCTGGAGTAATACTGCCTTTGGCATAATCAGAAATAATTAGATATGATGAATTATTCAATGCCGTAAGTTTATCAAATAGCTGTTTTGATTCATCAGGTGATGCATCATAGATATCTTCATAGTCAATCCTTAAAAGATTCTGATGATGTCCGTTAATCCTCACTTTTTTAATTGTTGAGCGGTTGTTTGATTGGATGATCAACGCTGTATTTACATTTTGCTTTATCAGTTGATCTATCAGTTCATCACCATCAGGATCCTGACCAATTATACCGCCAATGATACTATCCGCTTTCATTTTCACAAGGTTAAGAGCCACATTTGCTGCTCCACCAGGGACGCTTTTCTCCCCTGTGACATTTACTATTGGTACGGGAGCTTCGGGGGAAATACGCTCTACCCTGCCTAAGATATAACGATCGAGCATCAAATCACCGACAACAATGACTTTCTGCTGATCAAATTTATCTATGATCTTGATAATACTTGATAAATTTATATTTTTCATAAAATCAATTTTAATTGTTTATTTGTTTTGTCAATAAGCTTTAGCTTAACAGGGTGATTTTTTTATAATAATTTAAACCTTCTCCTTTTAATATTATTAAATAGTCACCAGTTGCTGCTCTATTTCCTTTATGGTTTTTGCCATCCCAAGGATAGAAATTATCCCGATTCTGTTCCAGATATTTATTGGTAAATAATTCTCTAACTAACTGCCCTTTAATGTTATAAATAACTAGATCATAATTTCCTGATTTGGGGACATTAAATAAAATTCTGGTTGTGGGATTAAATGGGTTGGGAAAGCAGTAAATTCCATATTTAGCTGGTATTGGAGGTGACTCTGTTTCATTATCAACAGGGATTTCGATAGTAATTGGTCCATATAGATCTGTTGCACCTAAGAGTGATATGCTTTCCAGCCAATAGTAATAAATTCCTGGATCTACATCATACTGATCTTCGAAAGAGTAGTGACTGGTCCCAGTTGATGTTCCTGCACCTGGTATTATCAAAGGATTGATCTGCAATTGCTGTTCAATGTCTTCTCCCCTATACAGGTTCCAGCCGGAATTATTTACCTCACTTAGCGTCTGCCAGTATAATATGCATCGTGACTCAGTCCAGTTCCCCGTAAAGGAAGACAATGTAACCGGTAGTGGAGCATTATTTACAGCACCTATTGTGTAATATCCTTCTGGTGAGTCTAAAGCAGAACCGTTAAATCTGATAGTATTGTCATTTATTATCTGAGCTGAAATATTTTCAGATAATGCTGTGAATAAGTCTCTCTCTCCAGCTCTATATAATAATCTATAATCACTAACATTACCCAAAGTTATTCCTTGTCCACAAATAGCAGATATATCAAAATCTATACTTACTCCGGTTAAAGTTCCAGTCGTATCAAAAAACCATACTCGTGCCAGCCGATAGTCGATCAAGCCACCATTAATATCTTCAGAAGTTGTCCCGTTTTCAGTATTGCATGATCCTTGCAGCCAGTTTTCACTGCTTATTCCTGTGGACTGAATGCTAAGCCCAGAGGAGTAAGCAGCAGGATGATTTTGCCAGATAGTGAAAGGAGAATTATCGTAACCATCAGGTAAAACATCGGGATATATAAGATCAATGGTAACCCGCTCTGCATCTGAGATACAATATTGAATTCCAGCAGTTAAATCAGGATACCATGCTTCAGTAACGATCAAAGTTGTACTACTATTATTTTCTAAAACACATCTATCTTGAAAATAATTTGAATGTAGTATTGAAATGAATAGTCCATTATATTGATCAATTACCCAAAATTTAGTAGCATCTTTTAAGCTAAATTCATTAGGAGTAGTTATTATTCCACCATCCAGACCCATTAGACTAGCTAGTAAGTTTCCATTTCGATCATAAATAATATTGCCATCCAGGTGATTACAATCAAACCAGCCAAATAGATTTGGATGAACCTGATAATTAGTATAAATTATATCAGCAATCTCTTCACTAGTTAAAGCAGAATCATATAGCTGAATATCGTCAATGTTACCTGTAAATAAAGCACTTTCCCGTTTACCTATGTACAGGGGATCAGAATTAGATGAAAAGTTGCTGGAGCCGATCAGTTCTAATTCCCGACCATCTAAATAGAGTTTGTGTTCATCCTGATTTTTACTCACTGCCAGATTATACCACCTGCTTGATTGAAGGGATACATCTGAAGTAGAATAACCATTGAAATCGAACTGCTGGTCACTGCCCATCTTTATATAATAGCCATCATCACCTTTACTGAACAGATACTGGTCAGAAGTAAAACTATCCGCCTGGAACCAGAGAAGATAAGTGTAATCAGTAGAATTAAGTTCAGGACAATTTATAATGCTTATATAATCATTGACTCCATCCAATTCTATACATTGAAATCCATTAAGCCAGGCAGTCATTTCATCAAAACTGGAACTATCAAAAGTTGAACAATCACCATGAAAATCACTAATAGATTTATCTTCCATCTGACTTGTTTGGTAGAATTCCTCCATGTCATAATATAGATACAAGTTAGTTTCTGTACCCAGGATTTGATCAGGAAAAGCATCCTTTATCATCCAATCAACAGAAACACTATCCCAAATTCTGAATTCGTCAATTTCGCCCTTAAAATATGTCCCTGAGCTTGTCTTAGTTCCTACATAAAAATGATTATCATTACCTTGGCTTATACTTGGACTTGAACCAGATTGCAAAACATTATCCAGCCAAAACTTCAATTCTTCTGATTCAGAATTCCATTTAAATTTTACATAATACCATTTTTCAGATAGTGTGTTGTCACTGCCAAGTTGAATGAAATTTGAACTAGTTTTTAAATTAGAGCATAATTTCTGATAATAATATATTATCGAAAAATAACATGTTGAACTATATTTTATATCTACTATCCTTGTTCCACTTGGAGTCTCATTCAAGACTTTTATCCAAAATTCTATTGTGAATGAATTATTATCCAGATCAGTAAACAAGGTAGGAAATTCATTGGTATTCTCCGCTACAACAATTTTATCATCAATCCCATCAAAATAGAGAGCATTATTAGCTGACAATATGAAAATATAAATTATGATAATATTTATAACAATAATTTTTTTCATATTGAGCCTCCATTGTATTGTTATGAGGACAATTAAGTGTTATGATGTCAAGAATTATTATTGATTTAAGGGTATATAATGAAAAAATCCAGACTTCCGCCTGGATTTTTAAATAAAATATTGAAAATTATTTTGCCGCGAACAAACCGAACAAGCGCGAACAATTAATGCATTAAGACCTGAATATTCCTATTATTGAACCGATAAATTATTTTGCTGATTCAGTTAAATATCAATAGTTCAGATCAAGCAATTATGGATAAATAATATTCTCTTTTGTTCGCGTCAGTTCGGTTTGTTCGCGGCTAAAATATCTTACATTAAGCTTCTTTTATCTCTAGAAAAAATATCAAAGCAGCGAACAATAATATTATCCTGTACTTATTATGAAACTTCGGTAATCACTGCAATTGATAAACTGATAACATCTCAAGCAATTATGGATAAATAATATTCTCTTTTGTTCGCGTTAGTTCGGTTTGTTCGCGGCAACTAATCTCTTTAATTAGTTTTGTTAGTTTTGTTCGGTGCAAATACTCACGTGAATGGTTAATGGTGACTTGCAATTGGAGCTGTGAGTCGTGAGACGACTTTTTTTGTCCAATCACTCTTCACTTATCACTAATGAAACTTTGTTCGCGTTTGTTCGGTTTGTTCGGTTTGTTCGGTTTGTTCGCGGCTAAAAAACTCTTGTATTTTCTTTATTGGAGTAGTTTGATTGTTCGGTGCTTAAGTTTCTACTTTGTATTAGCAAATCTTTCAACTTCTACACCGTGTTTATTATTCGGAAAATTAACAAGCACTCCCAGTTTGTAGCCCGTAATCACCAAATAATTTAATAGCTGCGCCTTATGAATATCTAAAATTTCCTCAACGGCTTTCATTTCGATAATGATTTTGTTCTCAAAGACAATATCTGCAAAATAATCACCTACTATTTGCCCTTTATATAAAACAGTTAATTTCTTCTGTGTTTCAATCTGATAACCTGCCTGCATTAATTCATAAGCCAAAGCATTTTCATAAACTTTTTCCATTAAGCCATTACCAAGTATCTTCCTTACTTCAATGCAAGCCTGCTTGATCTTATAAAACTCCTCAGCATAAATCCAATTCATGGCTCCTCCTTTATTAGCTGCGAACAATTAATGTTTTCCAATACTTGTATCTAATAATGATGACACTTGATAATAACCACCACTGATATATTGACACATTATCATAAGTAAATAAACTCAAATAACAGTTTCTTTTTGTTCGCGTTTGTTCGGTTTGTTCGCGGCTAATAATCTCTTCGTTAGCATTATTAGTTGCTTCCCTAAAAAATCAATGTACCAATTTGTATTACTATTTACACCATAAAAGACATTCTCTTTTGTTCGCGTTTGTTCGCGGCTAATAATCTCTTCGTTAGCCTTGTGAGTTGCTTCCATAAAAATCTAAGTACCATTTGACAAATTGCCTTATGCCAACCTCCACACTTGTTCCCGGCTGATATCCAAAATCTCTCACCAGATCACTCACATCCGCCTGCGATGCTGGTACATCACCCGCCTGCATAGGCATTAGATTCATCTTTGCATTTTTACCCAGTTCCTGCTCAATAGCCTTGATAAAATCCATCAACTTCACTGGTGAGTTATTCCCAATATTATAAATTTTATACGGTGCACGAGAAGAACCGGGATCAGGATTTTTACCTGACCACTCTTTATCACTTTGGGCCGGTTTTTGAATAACTCGCACAACACCTTCGATAATATCATCTATATAGGTAAAATCGCGAATCATCTCACCTTTATTATATACGTCTATTGGCACATCAGCTAATATCTTTTTGGTAAAAAGAAATAATGCCATATCAGGACGACCCCAGGGACCATAAACAGTAAAAAACCTTAACCCTGTTGTGGGAATATTATACAAAGCGCTGTAGGAATGTGCCAGCAATTCATTACTTTTCTTAGAAGCTGCATAGAGACTAATGGGATGATCCACATTATCAGAAGTACTAAATGGCAATTTCTCATTCCAGCCATACACACTTGATGAAGAAGCAAACACCAAATGCTTGATCTGGTGCTGCCGGCAAGCTTCCAGAATATTATAAAACCCGATGATATTACTTTTAAGATAAGCATCAGGATTGGTGATACTATAGCGTACCCCTGCCTGAGCAGCCAGATTGACCACTACATCAATCTGCTGGTTTTCAAATAACTTATCCAGGTTTTTCTGATCATATAAATCCAGCTTAATGAACCGGTAGTTAGGATATTTATCACTCTCTATCAAAACATTATGTTTGATATTTTGCATCCGAATCCCGCAATCATCCAGCCGACCGTATTTAACCCGGAGGTCATAATAATCATTAATATTATCAAGCCCAATGACTTCGTACTGGTGATCTTCAACTAAGCGTTTAACGAGATGATAGCCAATGAAACCGGCAGAGCCGGTGATTAAAATCCGTGAGACGTGAGACGTGAGACGTGAGACGGAATCTGTATCGTGAGAAGTGAGTTGTGAATCGTGAATAGACATTTTTAAACTTCCTGTAATTTTTTTATTAAAAAAAAGAGAGAATAGAAGAGCTGAAGGGGAAAAGTGGAAAAGAGTGAAAGGGTGAAAAGGGAAAAAAGACAAATATCAAAACCTTTTACTGCTGTATTCATTAAAAACCTCATTCTTTTCATCATTATTCCTTCTAATTTGGTTCATCAATATTATTTAAGAGAAAAATGTCAATGAAATCGTACTGCACGAGAGCACGAGAGCACGAGAGCATGAAGGCATGAGGGCATGAGGACATGAGAGCATGAGAGCATGAGAGCATGAAGGCATGAAGGCATGAAGGCACGAGGGAGCGAGCTTTCAAGCTATCGTGCTTTCCCGCTTTCCCGCTATCGTGCTTTCCCGCTATCGTGCTTTCCCGCTATCGTGCTTTCCCGCTATCGTGCTTTCCCGCTTTCCCGCTTTCGTGCTATCGTGCTTTCCCGCCTTCCCGCTTTCGTGCTATCGTGCTTTCAAGCTATCGTGCCTTCCCGCCTTCCCGCTTTCCTCCTAACCCTTCCCCGGCAGAATCCATTTCTCAGCATTGTTAATCATATTCTTTATCATTGCAATAATATGACCATACTCATCAGATAAATCTACGTGTTTTTCAGTGTTCATATATTCGCATTTTATTGCAAAGTCCAGCCATGTTAGCACTTCAGCAGCTTCGCATTGAGCAATGACCATTTTTGACACGAAGCTTTTCTCGTAAATTCTTGCTTGAAAAGCTTCTTGCCCTGTGTAATTTGTTTTATTGCTGAACATCAATTATTAATCTATTCTTCAAAAAACAGCAAAGATAAGAAGTTTTCAAATACTTTTCATCACATATAGAAATACATTATATTACACGGGGCAGGCAATATTAGCACTAACAGATCGAGAAGCTCTAATTATCTGATCTGTTAAAGAATACCGCTCTGACTTGGGAAAACATTTAGATAAATTGAAAATTTCCATGGCACAGTTAAATGATAATTTGTAAACTTCAAGATCTTTATAATTGGAAATTCGCATAACACCCCCTTTTTATACGCAAGCTCGAAAAATGGAAAGCACATGCCCTCAAGCTTTCAAGCCTTCCCGCTTTCGTGCTTTCATGCCTTCCCGCTTTCGTGCCTTCAAGCCTTCCCGCTTTCGTGCCTTCAAGCCCTCCCGCTTTCCCGCTTTCGATCTTTCAACCTTTCCTAAAAACAGTGACTTTAAACAAATTTCCCTCTATATCGTTATTAAATCGTATGCCAGACCATTCTTTTACAGCTCGCTTAATGCCAGAACCAATACCTCTATATGGCAAAAGATTTTTTGTCACAAAGGATACTATTATCGGATTACGAATTATACTATTTCCTGCCAATATTTTTGCTACTGTAAGTGTATTTGGTAAACAACCAGGACTGATTATTTCAATTCTATCATCAAATATGAACAGGCGAATAGAAGCGCTAATAAGATAATCTCTGTGAATCAAAGCATTGACTATCAGTTCTTCAAATACTGAAGCCGGAATCTCCATTTTACCAAGTGAATTAACACCGTTATTTCCCTGTATTTTGTGAAGATTTCTGCTGATAAAACCCATTGCTCCTGAGAATTGTTGAGTAAGTATTCCTGAGAAATCTTCACTATCTAAAAAACTTGTGGGGTGAATATCTAAACCTGGGTAACAAATTGCTTTGATCATAAATTGTGGTTTAATCACCTGCGGATTATCTCCAAAAAGAAATAGTCCAGCTAAATTCAATTTCCCATTATCGGTTGCTAAATTCATGTTTTTCAGAAGATTCAATAATTCAAATGAATTGTCTGGTAAATCCGTTCCATATTCCTGCCGTAAGAAATCTCTGAAGATAAGTTTATCAATTTTCTCAATACCGGCATTAACAGGTAACTCATCTGCAAATAGTTGACTATTGGGTTTAAATAGTGAGTCGTGAATAGTGAGTCGTGAGTCGGAATTTTCTTCGTGAGTTGAACTCATACTGATTTTCCCTTTAAATACTTTATTAAACCTACGAGCATTTTTTTTATATCATTAAGCTCGTATAAAAGATCATCTTGCTTTACCGAATCAACATAGCCTAATCTCATCGTGATAATTATCTGCGTTTCTACTTCAGTTGCAGATCCCAAAGCGATATGAAGGAAACGTATAAAATCCTTATTAGTACCTCTGGCTGCACCTTCTTGCCCTGTGTAATATGTTTTATTGCTAAGCATCATTTTTTAACCTATTCTTTAAGTAACGATGACCATAAGAAGTTTTCAAATACTTTTCCCTATGGATTGCATCATATTTATTCCTACTAGCTTCGTAGTAGATCAATTCGAAAGGTACTCTATTCTTTGTAGAATTAACCAGTCCTTTATTATGCCGATTAATTCTCTCCTCTAAATCTTTTGTAAAACCAATATACATATTACCGTCTTTAAGACTTTTCAGAACATATACAAAATACATTATATTACACGGGGCAGGCAATATTGGATGGAATCGATACTCCAGCTCTACGAATTTGATTAGTAAGTCCAAATTTCTCTTCATTAGGAAATTGTTTAGTTACATTGTATATTTCGGTAACAAAATCCATACTTTTTTTCCAAACATCAAGCTCTTTATGATTCATATTACCTCCTACTCACGACTCACGACTCACGACTCACAGGTGAAGCTTTAATATTATGAATGTTCTCCTTGAATTCACGCTGGCTGTCTTCTCCCAAAGAAATATCTTCATAAACGGCTTCTAATGTTTTATGCATGTTAACCTCCGAAATACTTATTCAGTTCCTCAGTATTATTTTAAGAGAAAAATGTCAATGATTTAGTGACTGGTGA
>JAVCDJ010000020.1 GCA_030765845.1 Candidatus Stygibacter australis | reverse complement strand
TACCGCATAGACAGACGTCCCGGTGGCTCCCCTTAGATCAATACCATTATGCATTCTACGATAGCCATAAACGGGATGAATTCGATAACCAAAGGAGGAGGTCACATGCATTCTATCCAGTGGAGTGCGCACGGCATCAGTTACTAGTCGCTTAGCTTCTTTAGTGTACATTCCTGTGTACGCAGAAGCTTCATCATCATCGGTAAAACGGTATGCGGTTTTTGTTTTAGTGTATTTCCCTGAATATCTGGCATAAAGCAGCTTTCCCCGCGATTGTCGTTCACCGTTGACGTGTTTTTCTTCTATATAAACTTCAAATTCGTCACCGATACGGGCATCAGTGGCAAAAGCGATCTGGGAATCCATGGCATTATTAGCCTGCTGTCTGATATAAGGAATTACATCCAGTGCATTCATTGCCGCATCCCAGGTAGAATACTCCTCAGTTATAGTTCCTTTCACAAGTCTTCTGATTAATTCATAGGGCAGTTCTACCAGATTATACTTCAGTTTTCTATTATCCGCAAAATAAAACTCATGAATACTTGTTTTATCGGGCTGATATGTAAATTTCTCGAAATGCTTATCACCTTTATCATCAGTATAATAGGTTATCGAAAATATGTCACCAACGTCAATGGAAGTAGCATCAATGTATTCTCCCATCTCCCAGGCATAAATTCCCACATCACCGGCTGCCATACCCAGATCTGTGAGTACCTGATAGATGCTGCCACCTTTCAATATTGATTTTTCTACTCGTACTATATAGCCAGTGGAATCATTAGCTGCCCGGGTTATGGCAAATTTAGTGTTTTCCAGATCAATCCAGGCTTGATCTATTAATAGAGTATCTGGAATGGAAATAATGCGTACTCTGGTCTCATGATCAAAATCTGCTTTGGTTATCTTTTTGCTGATAATCTCTCGTAGAAAATCAATGTCAGTATATCCCTTATCATCTAAAGCGGTAAATATATCTGTCCGGGCTGGTATAACGAATTCCTGAAGGTTACTAGCACTTTTAACGCTATCTCCTTCATTTGACCTGCTGCAACCTGTAATAATTACTGTCAGCAGCAATATTATATATATAAATTTCTTCATTTAATCTCCATACAGGCAAAATTTAGAATTAAGGATTATTATGCAATCAATTTCTCTGATCACACTTCTATCTTTCTTTTGGTAATACATACTCATAAAAGGCTCAAATACTACACCAACATAGCTATTAATTTGCTGCCTGCATAATAAATTGATTTTCTTATAATTCACATCCATTACCTCAGAACTATTGTATTATTTCAGATACTTAGGAGGATCAGAGGCGAAACAACATAGCACTATCTCACAAAAAAATATCAGTACGTGCTTTGTTGTTCCTCCTTAGGGGCACTTTGTAGAGGTCAATAAATGCAATTGGTTCATATTTTATTGCTGGATATGATGTTATGATTCAAATAGAAGGAAATGGTTAGGAAAATACTCTGAAGAAGTGATTTTTGGATGAATGGTCATATTTTATATAATAAGGTGAAGTTAGGAAATTTATAATCTTTTCTGATCTTAGTTACGTTTGTCATATCTAATTTTTTTCACCCGGCTCTGGTGGGGCAAATCCGCGTGTCTGCCCAGAATCTACTGCAAAAATATTTTCAAAAGAGGGCAGACACATAGGTCTGCCCCTTCCAGTCGATCTATCAAAGATTGTGATGAGAAAAGAACAAAAGCGGGGGATATTAGTTTTCGATGTTGAAATTTGTTGACTTATTAAGTGAGAACATAAAATTAATATTACTAAGAAAACAGGAGAGTGTGAAATGAAAACAGTGTTTCTGATATTAGGTTTTATAGTAATTATAACAGGTTTATATGCAGACGAGTTAGATGCCTACAGGTTATATAATACTTCAGGTGAAGAAATTGGCTATAATGAAATGATAAGTGCTTTGCAGGATGCTGATATTGTATTATTTGGAGAGATGCACGATAATCCTATATCACACTGGCTGGAACTGCAAGTAAGTAAATCATTATATGAAGTTGTGGGAGAGAAGCTGGTATTGGGAGCAGAGATGTTTGAAGCAGATAATCAGTTGATCATGGATGAATATTTGCAGGGATTGATCAAAACAAATCATTTTGAAGAGAATGTGCGGTTGTGGAATAATTATAGTACCGATTACAAACCTTTGGTGGAATTTGCAGTAGAGAAGAATCTGAATTTTGTAGCTACTAATATTCCGCGCAGATATGCTAATATGGTAGCCAGAGGAGGCTTTGAGAGTCTGGATCAGTTATCAGATGAAGCAAAAAGCTATATTGCTCCTCTGCCATTGACATATTTTCCTGAAGCTGATTGCTATAAGCAGATGATGGGAATGACTGGTATGCCGGGTAAGATGCATGCAGACAATCTTCCCAAGGCACAGGCGAGCAAGGATGCCACAATGGCATATTTTATATTTCAGAATCAGGTAAGTGATGGGATATTTCTTCATTTTAATGGTAGATACCACTCAGATAGCCATGAAAGCATCATTTTATACCTTAATGAATATGCTCCTGAGAGCAAAGTAATGACGATCTCCACTTCATTGAATGGGAATATGGCAATACCTGAAGAAGATAAAGGTATAGCAGATTTCATTATCGTTGTGCCTGAAAGCATGACCAGAACGTATTAGTAAGGAATAACAGATGCGTCCTATTGCAAGAAAATTATTAAGCAAAATAGATGATAAGGGAATGAGTAAAGATCAGGTGCTGGAATTTTTTGACCGGATGAGTCCTTCGGAGAGGAAGCAGAGTTTTCCTGATGACTGTCTTTTTCAATCAGATAAGTATTTTGCAGAAACTGTGTTAAAGGAATTAATACGGTCTCGATTACTGAAAATGGAAGACAATAGGTACTTTAAGAATGAAAAGAAGAAAGAAGAGAAATAAACTGATTTATTATTATAGAAACAAATATAATGAGGAGACATTGTGGTTAATATCTTTAAAGTGAAAGAGATAGCAAAAGAGTTAGCAGATATTTCAACAGAATATTCTCGTAAGAACTGGGTTAAATATACTACTGGTTATGATTTTGGGATCAATGAAGTATATAAGAAAATGCTTGAAGTATTGAAGGATAAAGATAAATACAAAGTGATCCTTGAACATCTTGAAAAAGAATTAAACGCTGATGATAGGCGGAGAGTGGAATTACTGGCAAAGAGATTTAAGAATTATCATTTATCTCCTGAGCTGAATAAACTAAGTGAGCAGATGCAGCAAAAGACAACTGAACTTTCACAGATATTAAATACTCATCGTAACAAATTAAGGGGCAGAGAGATAACCTCAATTGAAATAGCCCAGATAGTCCAGCAGAGTGATGATGAGGAATTGCGAAAAGAAGCTTTTTTATCACGAACAGCAGTAAATAAACCTCTGGTGGAGGGAGGATTTATTGAACTTCTGAATATGAGAAAGGAATATGCTCAGCTCTATGGAGCCGATAATTATGTGGATTATTCCCTGGAACAAAGAGAGCTTGATCCTGCTATCTTTCAGTCATGGCAAAAGGAACTTAAGGAGCAATTACCACAGATAAAAAAGGCGCAAAGTGAATTTGCCCGGAAATATCTGAGAAAATCAGAGCTGATGCCCTGGGACGGAGCTTATCTATCAGGGAAAATTGCACCGGAGTTAAAGAAAGAAGTCGATATGGCAGGATTTTATGAACCCATAAGACAGCTATATGCCAGATTTGGAATTGATATCAGCGAAGATAATACCACATATGATGTATTTCCACGCAAGAATAAATCAGAATGGGGTTATAATTTCCCTATCCAGCGTGGCGTGGAATCAAGAATCCTGGCAAATGTGAAAAACCGGTACAGCAACTTTGGAGTGCTGCTGCATGAAACAGGTCATGCCATGCACCATGCCAGGCTTGATGTAGATGATGTGCTGATGAATTATGGAGTGAGTGGTATCATTTCAGAAGGGATAGCGAATTTATTTGGCGGATTCTTATATGAAGAAATCTTTTATAAGGATTTTTTCGCAGATGATATAGAAAACGCTGGAAATCACCTGGGAGCAATTAAGAAATGGCAGGAAATGAATAGAATGACAGCAATAGAAAATATCTTATTTGATCAGGCACTCTATTTGAATCCGATCAGTAGTATAGATGATATCAAGGAATTGAAGTGGAAAATGTATTCTGAATTACTGGGGAAGAAGCCTTATGCAGAAGAACCGCTCTGGGGTTTTCTTATCCATCATACAACGCATCCTATATACCTGCATAATTACTTAATGGGAGATGTTACGGGAGCAATGCTCAAGCAGGTATTTTGTGAACAGCAGCAGATAGATAGTATTTTAGAAAAGCCAAAGGAGTTTGGCAGATTCATAATAGACCAGGTAATAAAACCTTCCGGGCGATACCCTTATGCAGAGCTTTTCAAGCTCATTAGCGGTAAGGATTTCTCATTGGGATATCTAAAGGTATAATTTTATAAGGAGATATAATGACGCAGCAATTATATTTAGAAGATAGTTATTTGCGAGAATTCACAGCGAAAGTGCTGGAATTGGATATTGATCAGAACGCAATTGTGCTTTCAGCAACAGCTTTTTATCCAACTGGAGGTGGACAGCCTTGTGATTTCGGAACTTTGAGTTTTAAGGAAAATATCAGTAATGTGATAAAAGTGAAAAAGGTGGAAGGAAAGATCTGGCAT
>JAVCDJ010000019.1 GCA_030765845.1 Candidatus Stygibacter australis | reverse complement strand
CAGATAATATCCACAGGTTAATCCGGAAGGTCCAGCACCAATAATGGCAATCTTCTTACCCTTATCTGCTTCTTTCTCAGGAATATAGCTGTAATCAAGTCCTAAATCAAAATCTGCTGCATGACGTTTAAGATGACGGATGGCAATGGGCTCATCCACAATACTGCGACGACATTCTGCTTCACAAAAAGCCGGACATACTCTTCCTATTGATAAAGGCATGGGCAGCTTCTCTTTGATCACTTTCACAGCTTCCTGGTATTGACCATTGGCAATCAGGGAGACATAGGTTTGAATATCCACATGATCAGGGCAGGCCACTGTACAGGGAGCTTCACAATCAGCATAATGATCACTTAAAAGCAGTTCTAATGCTGTTTTCCTGGCATCATGCACATCTTCGGTATCTGTCCAGATCTTCATACCGTCATAGATATCGGTTCCACAGGCGGTAACAAATCCTCTGCGTCCCTCAACCTTTACAGCACATACCCAGCAGCTTCCGAAAGGTTGTAATTCCTCATCATGGCAGAGTGTAGGTATTTCATATCCGTGTTCTTGCGCCAGTTCAAGAATTGTCTTGCCTGGCTCAGTCTTTATTTCTTTTCCATTTAAAGTTAATGTTATCATATCCACACCTTTAGACCTTTACTACTGCGTCAAAGCGACAGGCTTCATAGCATGCACCACACTTGATACATTTATCCTGATCCACCACATGAACCTGCTTCACTTGACCAGTGATCGCATCAACCGGGCACTTGCGTGCACACAGCGTGCAACCCACACATTTACTGGCATCAATCGTATATTTAAGAAGCGCTGTACACACTCCAGAAGGGCATCTTTTATCCACGATATGGGCAATATATTCATCCCTGAAATATTTGATAGTTGTCAAAACAGGGTTTGGTGCACTTTTACCCAGTCCACAAAGTGAAGTGTCAATGATCTGCTTTGCCAGCTTTTCCAGAGTGTCAATGTCTTCCATCACACCTTCACCTCTGGTGATCCGGTTCAATATCTCCAACATCCGTTTAGTTCCCACCCGGCAGAAAGTACATTTTCCACAGCTTTCATTCTGAGTAAAATTCAGGAAGAATCTGGCAATATCTATCATACAGGTATCCGTATCCATCACAACCATTCCACCAGAGCCCATAATGGCACCTGTTTTCAGAATGGATTCATATTCCACAGGAGTGTCCAGAAGATGCTCAGGAATACATCCACCTGAAGGCCCACCTAATTGAACTGCCTTAAAGGGCTTATCAAATTTCATGCCGCCACCAACTCCATAAATAACTTTACGAAGTGTAGTTCCCATGGGCACTTCTATCAAACCACTATTTTTGATCTTTCCTGTCAGAGCGAACGCCTTGGTTCCTGTACAACTTTCCACCCCATATTTACGGTATTCTGATGCACCATGCAGGATTATCCAGGGAATATTTCCATAAGTTTCCACATTATTATTATTGGTTGGCTTTGCCCAGAGTCCACTTTTTGCCGGGAAGGGAGGACGCAGATTTGGCATTCCCCGCTTTCCTTCAATAGAACCGATCAAAGCTGTCTCTTCACCACAAACAAATGCTCCTGCACCTTCCTTGATATGAAGATCAAAACTGAAATCACTGCCAAAGATATTTTTACCAATAATGCTACGTTCTTCTGCATCTGCAATAGCTTTCTTGAGATGACGCACTGCCAGCGGATATTCTGCCCGGCAATATACATATCCTTCATCTGCTCCAATTGTATAGGCACAGATCAGCATACCTTCGATCACACTATGTGGATCTCCTTCCAGAATACCTTTATCCATAAAAGCTCCCGGATCACCTTCATCTGCATTACAGATCACATACTTCTTATCGCTTTGGTTCTGCCAGGCAAACTGCCATTTGAGACCCGTAGAAAATCCAGCCCCGCCACGTCCACGCAATCCGGAATCTTTCACTTCCTTGATCACATCTTCGGGACTCATGGTTTTCAATACTTTTTCTAATGCTTTATAACCATCATTCTCCAAGTATTCTTCAATACTTTCGGGATCGATCCGTCCAGCATTACGCAGTACTATTCTGGTCTGAGCAGCTTTATTATCATTTTCAGGACAGTCATAATCAGGTGATAAAATTGCCTTCTCAAGTAACGGAGTGTTTTGCAGGCAGCTTTCGATTATTGGTGCGATATCGGCTTCATTCAATCTGCCATAAGTGATATTCTTGCCATTATCAGTAGTTATCTCGATGATAGGTTCAGCAAAACACATGCCAATACAGGCTGTCTTACGCAATTTGATATCAAGGTCTTTATCACTTATATAGTTTTTGATGCCATCATAGATTGCTCCGGCTCCCGCAGCTAATCCACAACTGGCAAGTCCTACTTTTATTTCCATCACATCCCCCTATTCGTATCTGTCCAAAATTTTACCGACACTGTCAGGAGTCAGTTTTCCATGAGTATCTTCATCTATCATCATTACGGGTGCAAGACTGCAGCAGCCCAGGCAGGCTACTTCCATCAAAGTGTATCTCCCATCATCTGTCGTATCTTCCAGCTCATTTAGATCCAAATGGCTCTGGACTGCATGAAATATCGTCTCTGCTCCAGATACATGGCACGCTGTTCCCACGCAAACTCTGATGATATGACGACCCTGCGGTTTTAAACGAAACATGGAATAAAAGGTTGCCACTCCATAGATATCTGCTATCTTGATGCCAGTCTGTTCTGATGCATAGACCATGATCTCTCTTTTCAAAAAACCTTCTACAGACTGCAAATCCTGCAGTAGCGGAATAGTAGCTCCCTTTTTACCCTTATATTTCTCGATTATTGCATCAATCTCTTTTTTGTTTTCCATCACTCTACCCTATTTTACATTTCTTTAAAAAACAAAAGAGATTTACCCTCAGGGATAAATCTCTTATTTGATTAGTTATTCATTTCATAAAAAAATCAGGTGAGATATCTCACCTGATTTAATTTTATATTTTATACTACTCCGTGGGCAAGCATAGAATCTGCTACTTTCTTGAAACCAGCAATGTTGGCTCCATTTACGTAGTTACAGAAATCTCCTACCATACCATAAGTAATACATTGTTTGTGAATCTCGATCATGATATTGTGAAGTTTTTCATCCACTTCTTCACGAGTCCAGCTCAAACGCAGACTATTCTGTGACATTTCCAGTCCAGAAGTGGCAACACCACCAGCATTAGCGGCTTTACCTGGTCCGTATAAAAGCTTGTTATTAATAAATACTTCTACTCCAGCAGGTATTGTAGGCATGTTTGCACCTTCAGATACTACCTGGCAACCAGCATCAACTAATGCCTGAGCCTGAGCTGCATTGATCTCATTTTGAGTTGCTGCGGGAAGAGCTACATCTACATGTCCGATCTCACCAACGATATCCCATACACTTTTACCTTCATAATACTTAGCACCTGGATACTTAGCTACGTATTCTTTAATACGTCCACGCTTAACGTTCTTAAGGTTCATTACAAATGCAAGCTTATCAGCATCGATTCCAGCTGGATCATAAATTGTTCCAGAAGAATCACAAAGTGTTACCACTTTGCCACCAAATTCAGTTGCTTTCTCTGTTGCATACTGAGCAACATTTCCGGCTCCTGATACTACTACGGTCTTGCCTTCAAATGTCATTCCCTTGGTCTTCATCATTTCTTTGGCAAAATATACTGTGCCGTATCCCGTTGCTTCTGGACGGATCAATGATCCACCCCATTCGCGACCTTTACCAGTGAGAACACCAGTAAATTCGTTACGGAGTTTCTTATACATTCCAAAAAGGAATCCGATCTCACGTCCACCAACACCAATATCACCAGCTGGTACATCTGTGTCTGGTCCGATATGACGGAATAATTCCATCATGAAAGACTGGGTGAAACGCATTACTTCACCGTCGCTCTTACCTTTGGGATCAAAATCACTTCCACCTTTTCCTCCACCCATTGGTAAAGTTGTAAGGCTGTTTTTGAATACCTGTTCGAATCCGAGGAACTTCAAAATTGAAAGATTTACTGAAGGATGAAAACGAAGTCCACCTTTATAAGGTCCGATTGCGCTATTGAATTCTACCCGGTAACCTTTGTTTACGTGTACTTTGTTGTTGTCATCTACCCATGGCACTCTAAACAAAATTGTACGTTCAGGTTCACAAATTCTTTCCAATATAGCAGCATCCTTGTACGCTGGATTTGCTTCAGCAAAATCCCAGATACTTTCAACTACTTCCGTTACGGCCTGATGAAATTCAGGCTGATTTGGATTTTTGGCTTTGATCATATCCAAAAAAGCATTCATTGTCATAAGACAACCTCCAAATTATTTTGGGGTAACAAATGTAGCCCTATATTATGTTGTCAAGTCGCAAACTTATTTTATTAACTATTTATTCTAAACTTATAATTTTTATACCAATTCTTCACATCTATCATCAGTTATTACACCCCATCATCCCTTGATCTAATTCCTCTCTCACTCTCATTAACACCCAAATTTATTTGGTGAGAAAACTTCCCCATGCCTCCCAGTTCAGTCGCTTCAGCGACTTCCTGATTATTGCTAAAAAAAGAGGTGAGTAAGTAACTTACTCACCTCATTCCTTTATTAATGGAAACTTTATTTTTCGACTACATTAAGGTTAATTTCGAGTTTATATATTCCAGAGCGATATTCCTGATGTGTTGTTCTAACAATTTCTCCAGTGATCTCAGCAGGCTCCTGCTTCGTGATCTCACGATTGTCCTTTTCTCCTCGCTCTCCTTTGTAAACATCACTATCACAATATAGTGTAAAAAAGCTGTCATCAGCATCGTCACCTTTCACCCAAAACATACCTCCATCTTCTCCATACTCGATAGTCAGCGTGTAAGTTCCATAGTAATAATAATAATCGTCTTCATATTGGTAATCGTATGTCCCCGGAGAACATATATAATATTGACCCAATGCAAAGTAATACGGTATCCCGGAATTATTAGTCCCAAAATTATAACTGATATTTCCGACTTGTCTAAGTGCTTGAAAAATATATAAGATATGTAAAAGAAAGCATTGACAAAAAGACCTCGTATTTTATTGTTACATTGTGAGTTACATCA
>JAVCDJ010000018.1 GCA_030765845.1 Candidatus Stygibacter australis | reverse complement strand
CATGTCAAGCTTTATTTTCTTACTTACTGTAAATTAATGAATTATATTTGCATATATATTCAGTGAAGCCCCTCCTGATCGACTCTACATTATAAGAAAAAAAACGGTTTCTAAAAAAAAATAAAGTATCTGCATGTGTTTTACTGTCAAATCTCCAAATTTCTCTTCAGGAGATTTATCCTGAATTATCACTCCCTGGATCTTCAAAATCAACTGCTGGATAAAATCGTGTTAAGGAATTGCTGATATTCTTATCAAAAATAGAATTTAACTCGATAATTTCATCTCCCTAAGTGTAGAACAGTTGGAACAACAAGGCACAATATAACAAAAAAATGTCAGTACGTGCTTTGTTGTTCCACCTTAGATCTTTTAGTTAGCTAAGAATAATCAGAAAAGTGTATATTATTGATGGATAGCAGCAAATATCAATACTATAGTATAGAAATGTAACAGAATATGCAATATAATGACCGAAAACAGCGTGATGTAGATATAAAGTATGTATTATAATAAAATAGATAATGTAAAATTGATCCGATATTTTTCAATACAGATGGAGCTATAAACAGATATGAGTGGAAAATGAAGAGATTATATCAAAGATCTGAGGTATTTACAGAAGGTAGGAATAATTTGACAGGTAGAGAACCATGAATTATCTGATAAGGTCCTCTAATTCAACTGAAGTATCTGATCTATCGTCCCTGTATTTGATGATAATTGGGCAGTAGGCAGCGAAATCAGGGTGATTTGAGAGTTTTCTGGTGCCGGAGATAACAACAGAGCCTTCCGGAATGATCACGGGCTTACCGGTTTGTTTGGGCAGGAATTTACCATTTACGGCATCAAATACTGGTGTTCCTGCAGTAAGGATCACTCCAGCGGCAATGATGGCATTTTCTTTGACGATCACACCTTCATATATACCACAATTTCCCCCTACAAACACATTATCCTCAATGATCACGGGATTTGCACCTACTGGTTCAATAACGCCCCCGAGTTGAGCTGCAGCAGAGATATGCACGTTTTTGCCAACCTGGGCACAGGTGCCAACCAGAGCATGAGAATCTATAAGAGAGCCGTCATCTATATAGGCACCCACATTTACATACATGGGTGGCATCATGATTACTGATCTGCCAATATGAGCTCCTCTGCGAACACTGGAGCCTCCGGGAACAAGCCTGATATTATCTTCCAGCGTGAAATTGCGTTCAGGATATGTGCTTTTATCCAGAAATACTTTTGTCTCTGAAATCTTGTATTCAATGATGGAGCCTAACTTGAATCCTAAAAGGATGCCCTTTTTCACCCAGGTATTGGTTATCCATTCATCTTTAGATTTTTGAGCGGATCTGATCGATCCAGCTTCCAGAGCATTCAGGAAATCGGGGAAGATTTTCTGGAAATCAGTAAGGTTTCCAGATTCAAAGGCAGATTCAATAATTTTTTTCATATTCATTCCTAAGAATTAATTATTTCTTTGTCAGGTGGTTTTTTAGGAACTTACCAGTAAATGAAGCCTGATTTGCCATTACTTCTTCCGGAGTACCTTGAGCAATGATATAGCCCCCGGCATCTCCACCTTCAGGACCCAGATCAATAATATGATCAGCGCATTTGATCACATCGAGATTATGTTCGATAACCAGGATAGTATTTCCCATAGAAACCAGGCGATGGAGAACATTGAGGAGTTTTTTGATGTCATCAAAGTGGAGTCCGGTAGTAGGTTCATCGAGAATATAAAGAGTACTTCCCGTGCTTGTTTTGCTTAATTCACGGGCGAGTTTGATCCTCTGGGCTTCACCACCAGACAGGGTTGTAGATGCTTGACCGAGTTTGATGTAATTCAGCCCGACATCCATAAGAGTTTTTAGTTTTCGAGCAATTGTAGGAATTTTATCAAAAACTTCAAGTGCCTGCTGTACGTCCAGATCAAGGATTTCGGAGATATTATAGCCTTTGTAGCGCACTGAGAGGGTTTCTTTATTATAGCGATTTCCTCCACATACTTCGCAGGTGACAAATATATCAGGCAGGAAGTGCATTTCAATCTGTTTTACTCCGGCACCTCGACAAGCTTCGCAACGTCCCCCCTTTACATTGAAAGAGAATCTTCCTTGAGAGTAACCTCTGATCTGAGATGAGGGGAGATCCGAAAAGAGTTTCCTGATGGGATCGAATAGCTTGATATAAGTAGCCGGATTTGAGCGGGGAGTTCTGCCAATGGGCTGCTGATCGATATTAATTACTTTATCAAAGTTATCAATTCCTAAAATTTCTTTGTGTTTACCGGTTTTTCTTTGTGAGCGATGCAAAAGATTAGCAACTGTTGGATAGATGATCTGGTTAAGCAGAGAACTTTTTCCTGAACCCGAAACACCAGTAATACAAGTAAATAGACCTACAGGAATATCGACATCAAGGTTCTTAAGATTATTTTGAGTTGCACCCTTGACTGTGAGCATCCTTTGATCAGGTTTCAGTCGTTCATCAGGAATGGGAATTTCTAGTCGTTGGGACAGGTATTTGCCGGTAATTGAAGTGAGAGATTTCTTGATCTGGTTTACAGTGCCCTGGAAAATGATCTCACCTCCCAATACACCTGCATGGGGTCCGAAATCTATTATTTGATCTGCACTTAGGATTATATCTTCATCATGTTCTACCACGATTACAGTGTTGCCAATATCCCTGAGATGGAGGAGCATTTTAAGTAATTTATGATTATCACGCTGGTGCAGCCCTATGCTGGGCTCATCCAGAATATACATCACACCCACCAGACTGCTGCCGATCTGCGAGGCTAATCGGATACGCTGGGATTCACCACCAGAGAGAGTAGGTGCTGATCGATTAAGAGTCAGGTAGTGTAAACCCACATTTTCCAGGAAGCTCAGACGATTTTTAATTTCTTTCAGCACTTCTGTTGCGATCAACTTGCGGTTACCTTCCAGCTTCAGTTTTTCAAAAAAACTACGGCACTCAGAAATTGATAAGCTTGTCACCTGGTGAACATTATATCCATTTATAAGGACTGCCAGGCTTTCCGGGCGTAATTTTTTACCCCCACATACATTGCAGGGTTTGTCAGAGATATATTGCATATAATAGCGTTTGGCGGCTTCTGAGGAAGTGTCAGCAAAACGTCGCTTCAGGGTTGGGATCAATCCCTCAAATTTGATATTCAGTTCACCCTTACTTCCGGATGCGGCATTCCATTTCACCAGGAATTTCTTTCTTTTTGCACCATACATAAGGAGTTTCCGGATATTTTCGGGGTAATCCTGCCAGGGAGTGCTCAAATTGAAATCATGTGCCTCTGCTACAGCTTTTAATATTCTTAAAGTCCAGCTGGAGCGCTTTTTATTAAGTATTCCCCAGTGTTCACAAGCTCCCTGCATGATAGTAAGTTCCGGATGAGGAACGATTTTATCAGGGTCAAATTCTACTCTGTTTCCTAACCCATTGCAGGCAGGACACATTCCCAGGGGACTATTGAAAGAGAAATGCTGTGGTGATAGCTCTGGATAACCAATTCCGCATTTGGCACAGGAATTAGATTCAGTAAGAAGCACTTCTTCATTAGCATCTACATAATCAATTTTAACGGAACCATCAGTGAGTTTAAGAGCAGTTTCTACGGAATCAGTAAGTCGAGTTTTAATATCGTCATCGATTACCAGGCGATCAATCACGACATCAATTGTGTGCTTACTTTTTTTATCCAGCCTGATATCTTCGGAAAGCTTATGGATGATACCATTGATCTTGATACGGACAAATCCATTATTCCTGGCGTCTTCAATCTCGTCCTTATGTTCACCTTTACGGTTATTTACAATAGGTGCCAGTATCTGTATCTTAGTACCTTGGGGATTATCAAGCACAAACTGGATAATCTGATCAACGGTTTGAGAACCAACCAGATCACCACAATTATAGCAGTGCTGCTCACCAATCCTGGCAAATAGAACTCTGAGATAATCATAAATCTCGGTAACGGTACCCACCGTCGAGCGGGGATTCTTACTGGCAGCTTTCTGTTCAATGGAAATAGCCGGAGAAAGCCCTTCAATATAATCAAGTTTGGGCTTTTCCATCTGTCCCAGAAATTGTCTTGCATAAGATGACAAAGATTCCACATAACGCCTTTGTCCTTCTGCATAGAGAGTGTCAAATGCCAGAGATGATTTGCCTGATCCGCTAACACCGGAGAAGACAATAAATTTATTACGGGGCAGCACCAGGTCGATATGCTTCAGATTATGCTCATGTGCCCCTTTAATAACAATATTTTTTATCATTTAAGATCCTGATGCCTGATGATCAGGCGGATTTAGAGAATAGTGCTATATTTTCTACTCTTCAATCTTCAAACTTTCCAGATTCTTGATCAATTTATTGATCTCATCAATATCATGACCTTCCGGGGCAGAAGCAGTCAGCTTATAAAGAAGATCTATTGAGCGCTGATAAGTTTTATAATCGAGAGCAATTGAATAAATAATATTTGGCAGATCCTTATTATATCGGTTATAATAAATCATATTTTCAAATCTGGCATAAGCTTCATCTTGATACTGCTGCTTTGATTCCTCAGGTACGCGTTCAGACATATCCATCAGTTGAATACCGGATTCAGAGTATAAAGAGGCAAGAGTGCGATAAAATCTTTGTCTTTCCTGAATAAAAGTCAATGATTCCTTCATATAATAGATAGCATTTTCATAGTCATTATCTAATCTGTAATAAGTGGATGCTCGCATATATGCAGCACCGTAATTATTCAGCAGCCTCAGCATATTATCATCTTTATACACGGTATCATCAAAGATGCTGGCATATGTATATACACTGTCAATATTTGCTGTAAGTCTCTCAATATCAAACTGATCATTATTCGCAGTAGGCACAAGTCTATCGACCATACCCTCATTACGCAGATTCTTGCCAAAACCGGATGTCTCTGAAACGGTTACGGCAAAGTATATTGGTCTTTTGCCATAATTATCTTTTATTATCTGGATAACTGCCAGGTCTTTTACGTAGAGTACTTCGTCTTCCTTGATAATTATATCAAAACCTGGGGCTACATCATTTCCAGAAATTCTAACGCGTGTATCTTTGGGAAGACGCCGAGGATAGAGTGCTGAGGCCGGATCTGTTTGGCTGTTATCAATATGCCACACAGGCATATTGAACTCAATACCTTCATTATCGCGTAATTGCTTGATATACCAGGGAGTATTTAACAGGCTGAGATTTGCTACGCTAACATCTCTTCTGATACCAGCAAGAGTGGAATCTTTGAACTGCATGGCAGAATCAATAATTTCTTTTGTTTTGGTTGTGGGTTTGATATCTTTTGCTTCCCATAGGTATTCCTGGGCATTTGGGTCTTGCACAGCCTGAGCATACCATACAGGGAAAGTATCATTATCACCATTAGTGAAAATTATAGCATTTTCTTCCAGACTGTTCAGAATATTCTGTCCATATCCCAGAGCTACAAGTTCTTTGTGTCTGTCATGAATCCAGTATTGAGATGTAAAATTAAGAGCCGGTAACAGGAGAGCAATTATCAGGATAACATATCCGATAGGCTTACTTTTATTCCAGGCTTCTTTAATAAATCCCAAACTGCCGATAGCCATCCAGATAGCCCAGATGTTGTATGCAGTAACGAAGAAATAATCTCTGTCTCTGACTTCCTGTACTTTCTGGTTCATCACAAATACCATTGCCAGAGAAGCCATCAGGAAAAATGCCAGCAGATAAGCAAAAGAATGCTTATTTTTCTTATAATGATATATAATCCCATTCAAACCAAGTATTAACACCAGGGCATGAAAGAGAGATTGAGTAATTTTTAATGGAATACCAAACAGAGCCGAAATGGAATCAGTATGAAAGAATTGCCAGCCGAAATATCTCAGGAAGCTGTGATTAAACTGATGCCACAAACCTGCATTTCGGGTGAAGAAGGAGGTGGTGCCATATTGAGTACGCAGGACGTAGTTTTTAAAAAGGTCCCAATTGTGAGGATACCCTTCATTAATGAAAGGTCTGTGAGTACTTCTTACCAGGAGGAAGATATGAGTGCTGAAAGCAATTATAGTAAGGAAAACAGCAAGCAGCCAGGTTCTTCCCTTCACTTTGTCTTTGAAATGATAATATAAAATACCGATAATTCCCAGAGCAAAGGCTATTTTTGATAAATCAGGCACTGATATTGACTTTCCAATCTGATTAAAGGTCACATATAAAA
>JAVCDJ010000017.1 GCA_030765845.1 Candidatus Stygibacter australis | reverse complement strand
ATTTCTGCTTCATCGCGATATACTTTGAATCCAAGCAGGAGTCTGTCTCTCAGACTTGAATTATGCAGGTTTGCCTGACTGAAAAGATCATTATGAAGTTTAGCAACTTCAATTTCCTGAGGCATGCTATGACGCTGCATAACGCGTCCACCCGCAGTAGCCTGCAGATTCCAGTTATAATCAAGACCATAGCCACTCAGTGGATCCCAGGCAACTCCATCCATAGTGATCATATCGCCAAATCCGGCAACAGCTGGACCAGCATCGCAACCAGCAGGATATGTGCTGGCAGGTTGCCCAACTAATGCATATCCGAACCAGAGTTCATCTGCAGCATCTATCACATAAGGAGTATCAAGAACTATTTCGTTCCATTCAGCAATTACAAGATCACTCAGGTCTTGTGAATATACTTCATTAACAGCATCAGCACCAGTCCATATTTTAAGTGTGATAACTGAGCCAGCTTCATTTGGGAAAAGACTGATCATATTAATGGGCATATTATGATAATTAACCAGTTCAGTTGGAGTCCAGCGACTGGCAACAGCGAAATCTCCACCATTGGTCAACCCAATAGCATCATCATTAATTCCATTATCCCAAGCCAGTATTACGGCTTCTCCACCGCCAGCTTCATATTCCCAGGTAAGATGAACATCGTCATCAGTAACTGCAGCTTCCAGGTTTGTGGGTGCAACAACTGGAGCACCAGCTCCTGCTATTTCTATCACGAAGGTGCCATCATAAAGAGCATGTCCACCATCACCATAACTGTCTTCAAAATAAATAATCCATTCACCACAGCTTGGCTGAGTGACAAAATCACCTATTTCAAAATCAACAGCATTAGTTCCACTTGAAAAACCATCTGCGATCATTATAGTGGTTCCTGTGGGTGAAGTCATCCAGAATGAACCTTCAGTAGCATAATTATCACTGAAAAGGTCACCAGTAATATGCATACTGATAATAGCAGCATCTTCTTCGACTGTAACTGATGTCCAACCTAAATCTGTATATGTATTTTCATATTGGTTAACATTATTTGGCCAATCCAGCTGTTCAGGAGTATCTTCTAAAGTAAATTCCAGAGTCTCTGTATTGGGATTAGGATCAAGAACTGTTACGTAAAATTCATCAGTAGCAGTCATCACACCATCATCTCCCATCAAAGTGATCATAGTTTGTCCCATAGTTGTCATAGCAGTAATTGTCAAAGTAGTTCCTGTGATCTCAGCACCTGCAACTGATGGATTTGTGTTATCATCCACTGTTACAGTTACATCGCCATTAGGACTTGAGAAAACTTCAGAAATATCAATTGAGAGAACTTCATTAAAGAATATTACCTGATCTTCAACAGGTCCTGTTAAACCAAGATTATTAAATGAATCAACTGCATCAGGTACCATGCCCATTGCGCCAGTAACTGCATTATCCCCATAATATAATACATTATATGCTCCTACAACTGCAAAAAATGGAATGTAACCATTTCCAAAATCCCAGTAGTAAGGATCAATATCTACTGAGTAGGGTAATCCATTACTCCAGTTAGTTTCACATATCACATAAACTTCATCTTCATTCTGGTTCGTCCACCAGGTAGCTAATTGCGGCGCCGCCGCTTCACAACCACCTCAACCATAACCTCCCCAGAAAATTACCACGGCTTTTCCGGCTTCGGTAAGCTCATGGATCGAGTGATCTTCACCACTATTATCTGTCCAGCTGTAGTCGTCTTCTATAACGCCACCAACTTCCCAGACTGCAAAGGCTGATACACTAAGTATCAAAATAATAAACAAAACTAAAAGTTTCTTCATCTTTTTTCTCCTAAGTCATTTTTGCTTTCTAATTTACATTTAATTTACGATATTTTCACACTATCTCTTTTCTCAATATTTCTTATACTCTCATTTTATATCAAAGTATTCTTGTCAAATGAAATATTGTCGGAATTAAATAGTTAACAGAAGGAAACTAATTATTGTTTGTAAATTATTGCCAGTCCATTAACTCCACTCAATTCTGCTCGAAAAGGAACTTTAGTCCTAATGTGTACTATGTATTTGTATCGATTAATAATAGTTTGAGATAGAATCCAATCCCAGTCAAGATGTCCATCTTTATCCAGATAAACATATCCAGTGTTTTGAGCAATCAGATTATGGAAAAAATGAGTACCTTGTGAAAAAGCTATTCTGAAATTCTCTAAAGTAGTTTCCACAATAATTTTGGCACCATTTATTTGATTCCATTTTACAGGAATTCCCAGGAAACGGTCACTGCTTCCCCAACGACCTGGTCCTATCAGGATGTAGCTTTTATTTTCGGTTCGTAATTCAGTATTTACTTGCTCAATCTCATTAACTATATCCAAGGTTTTAGTAATATCAAACATCTCAGGATCAACTACTACTATGTCCTGCATCTCATATCTACCATTGCCCATCGCTTTATCACTAAACAACCAGGCTTGTTCAAGCTGAAGATCATCCTTTTTTAAGGTAATTACGTCTTGATTTACATTCATTGGTCTAATCTGCAGAATGTAAAGCACTGCTTTTTTATTTAGACATAAAGGTTCCAGATCGAGTGCAAATTCAATTTCCACTGGAACACCCAGGGCTGCAGTACCAATTTCCAGAATTTTCTTAAGTGAATCAGCAAAGGGGAAATCATTATATTTCAGTATATTGGCAAAAGATATAATTCGTGATCCTTTCTCGTATTTACCATCTACAAGTTTCTGATTATAAGCATCCCAGTATGCTGTAACATATTTCAGGCAGTCATAGTCCCCGGCATCAACTATCATAACTTGTTTATATGTGCTCATCTCACCTTCAGTAAGGTCAAAATTGTCATTAGTAAGCTCAACAGCATAAAAATCATGTTGAGCCTCACTGATCTGATCATCTGATTTTAAGATGTTCATACGAGGCCAGGAAGGTGAAAATTTATAAGTTTTAAGCCCATCTACCACTGCTTTACCCATACCAACTACAATACTGGCAATACCATCTTCATGTTGCATCTGAAATACAGGGTAATAATTATATGATTGAGCAACTCCTGAAACATGTGGATAAAAGAAATCACCCTGTTTTGAACCAGCGATCTGTTGAATAACAACAGCCATTTTTTCTTCTTCCACTTTAAAATTAAATCCTTCGATATAATTAATGGCATCTTGTTTAAATACTGAGGCAAATATCAGTTTTATTGCAGTACAAAGTTGATACAACCTTACTTCAATATCCGGATGATTATTTGGCAGCATATATGTCTCATATACTCCAGCAAAAGGTTGACTTTGAGAATCCTCCAGCAGACCTGATGATCTAACTGCCAGGGGATAATTTATATGAGCTAATAGTTCTCGAAGATTATGTTTTAATTCCTCAGAAAGAGAATTCTCCAGAAAGAAGCTTTTAATATTCTGATCATTAGCAATTTCCAGAAATTCTTCCAGATTGTGTTTTGCGCAGAATTCATCAAACTCATTTGTTCCGATGATAAAAGTCCGGGGAATGCGAACAAAAAGTTCTTTATACTGTTTTTCCCAGTCCATAGAGACCAATAAAGCATTCAGGAAAGCTAATCCTCTTCCCTTGCCACCCATTGAGCCTTCTGAAAGACGTATTACAACATCATCCATATCAAGATATTGGGGATCAAAGCGTACCATTTTCCCGCGTAAACGTAATTCTTTCACTTCATGAAAAGCATTGATCAAAAATTCACGAATTGCTTCTGTTGAATCAAAATCTTCCACAGATACATGACGGATACGTTTGGCAACCAGAAATTCACCATGTGCTGCCAACCAGCCGGAAAAATGATTGTGCCGACTGTGATAAAGGAGTGATTCAACAGGAATATTTCGCAGCAACTCTTCAAAACGTGCCGTATCATCTGCCTTGCCAAAATAGTTTCCTGCTTTATCTCTAAATATAAAATCTCCAAATCCCAGGCTCCCTTTGATAAAGTGACGAATCTTTTCAAGATAACTTTTTGAGCTTTTATTCAGAAAACTAATGCCCAATTTCGCCGCCTGGTCGCGATTTACAGTTTCAGATGAATTCAATAATGCTGGAAGTGTGCTATTGTGAGATTTGATGTACTCGATAAGATTAAAACCAGCTTCCAGATTTAATTCATTATTTTGAGGAAATTTCACATCAGATATCACTCCAATAACGAATTCCTCATACTTATCAAAATATTCCACAGCACTCTCATAATCATGACATAATAGCACTTTTGGACGAGCTCTCATTTGCAGTCTTTTATTTACATCATCAAGCTCGGTATTGATAAGTCGCTGAGTCTGCTTCATTACTTCCTGATAGAGAACTGGTAAGAACTTAGAATAGTATTCGATCGAATCTTCCACAAGTATGATCACTCTAACCAAACCATTCTGAGTGTCATTAGCAACATTCCATTTATCCTCAATCTCTTTTACCATTGCCAGCAGTAAGGTCGAATCTCCATTCCAGGAAAACACATCATCAATATGCTCCATCTCGGTAGAGTTTTTATCAATCAGCATCAGGTCATTTTTAACATTCAGAAGCAGTAACACCGGCATATTTGGTTTTAATGCCTTGATCCGTTCAGCAAAATCCCAGGGACTTAAAGTACCAATTCGCATCATCGTAATAACAAGGTCAAAATTATAACTGTCAAGAATACTAAGTGCATCTTCACCTGTAGGAACAGAAATTATTCGGGGTGCTGTACTTAGATTCAATTGTCGATATTCACCAAAAACCTGTTCACTTAGTCTGCCATCCTGCTCAAAAATAAAAGCATCATAAAATGAGGATACTAATAATATAGTCCTGATCCTCTGCTTCATTAGTCTATGAAAATTATCCTCACCAAACTTAAACCGTTTATAATATCTGCCTATATCATTCATCAATCCCCCTAATACCAGATTTGCTGCTGATTGCGATAAATAAATATCCTCTCTTCTTTATCAGAGTCCTTTTCCCGCAGCCAGTACAATCCATTCTCTGGTATTTGCTCGAAATGCAGCTCATTCTTATTAAAAGTATCTTTTGCTGCATTCTTCCAACCCTTATGCCAGTAATAAAGCTCATATTCTTTACCGGGCTTCAAGTTAGTAATATCGTTTTCACCTGTTAAATTACTTATCTTCATGCGGGTAGTAGATCGCACTTCCATATTCTGAAAGCTTTCTGCCACTCGCAATTCTTCCCTTTCACCCTCATTATTTAGCAGAAATGTTTCTCCTGCAGGTAGCAGCTTATCATCAATAAAATATGCTGGCAAATAGACCAGGTCCATTCCCATGTTTTTAAATTCTGCTTCCCCGTCTTCAAGTTTACTCCAGGCAATTGCTTCCCAGTTTCCATTATTAAAAACTGCCAGATACAAAAAGCGCTGTGGGGGAGTTGCAATGCTGTCTACAGATACTGTAATATCAGTTGTGCTTACGTAATCATCTGTTACGTCTAGATAGCTCTTTCCCCGCAACCAGGCTGGAGCTTTTTCATCTTCTCTAAGTTGATTACCCAGGCTGGAAGGTTGTTCCGCAAACATTTTTCTATAAACCTTGGCAATCCGCTGCCGTAAGTTATAATTACCGGGATTACTCTCACAGCCCATAAAAGGAATTGCTTTACCATCCGGTGTGAGCACTGCATTCCAGGCATGATTATTGCCACTATCTGCCCAGTGAGGTGTATAATCACTGGTTACTGCTATCCCGTTAGCTCTCAGGGCATAGATAGCCAGATTGGTCATATCTTCACAGCGACCCTGACCACTCGCCAGCATCTGTGAAAAACTTAGATCCGTTGGATGCAGATAATATTTGGAATTAAATCTAAATACAGATTTCAAACTATCATTGATAATTGCTGCTGCTTGCACTGGATCACTTATGCCAGCTAAATAAGAGAATTTCTCTTTAAAATAAGGACGAAAGGAATCAAGAGGTTCGCTGCTGCCACGATACGGAAGAATATAATTCAAAAACGTATCTATATCATAACCATTACTCCATGGTAAAGACTGCCAGGCTCTGTAAGCTTCATCAATATTTTCTATTAATAAGGTTGAAGTGATAGTTTCCTGATCAGGCCAGGCTTTTTTAACGTGCCAGCTTATCTCACCATTTTCCTTTTCGATTTCATTTAAGGCATCTCGAGCCTCTTCAAGGCCAGCATACTTGCTGGCATCATATTCCAATTGCAATCCCTGTTCATTCTGGATTGCTACATCTACAAACAAATGCTGTGCCATATTCTCCAAAAGAAAATAAAGCGCTTGCAATTTTACTTCGTTTCCTTCTTTCTGATAATACCTAATGACCTTGAAAATTTGTTTGAAGTTATCACTGGTATGATTAATATTCTTTCGAACTCTTTGAGGACACCGCCAGAAAGGTAAATATTCTATTACTGTATAGATGATCCCTGTCAAGATAAGAAGAACCATGAAAATTACAAAAAATGACCTGCTATCCATTAAATTTCCTTACTTTTTATTGCAGAGATAAAAAAATCCTCCTGAGATTTGGATTGCAGTTTCCAGAATTCCTCGCCACCTATATAACTCTTTCCTTTTTCGACACAATACCTGCTCAAAGGTGTTCCGCCATCTCTATAAGGAAGATCGATTGCTGTATCGAAATCAACTCCTACGGCAAAATCAAGTAGATCTTCATTATCCATACCCAAAGGAGTAGTATTGATCAATACATTATAGAATCTACCTTTCAAGTTCTCTGGTATTATATATTCTACCTCATATTCTTTTGCCAGCACTAAAGCTGCGGGAAAATTACGTGAGCATATTTGGACTTTTGCTTTGCCATGGATCGCTTGAAGTGCGTTTTTGGCACTTGAACCGCTACCTAAGATCAATATTTTGCTATCTGATTTCATGATATTTCCTTCCTTAAGTATTTGTTTCATTGCTTTGAGATCAGTATTCGCTGTTTCTTTTTTCCCATCCCATAGATTAACAACTTCTCCTTCTTTACCTGCTAAAGCAGCAAGCTCCTCTTTATAGGGCATCGTAATGGAAAAGCCGTAGCAAGATTCCTTTCTACTGCCGCTATTTAACCAGGTTGTGAAATCCATCAGATCATTTACTACCAATGGAAAATATGTGGCATTTAATTGCTTTTTACTGAATAGAGTATTGAAATAGGCCAGGCCACGTGAGTTCACAACCTGTTTCCCTCCAATTATGCCCCCAATTAGATTAATTCCTGAAATGGTATGCAATCGTAGAGTCTCTGCTAGTTCTATTTCAAGTTGTCCTACTGCTGTTGGTTTCCCCTTCAGACTCACATAAGTGCCTTCTGCTCCTAAATGCCGATAAAAACATCTCTTTGATGATCCGTCATCTCCCATAAATGCAACCAGTACTTTACTTCCAGTTGTTCGGATCAATGTTTCGAGTCCCTGAAGCTTTATCCAGCTGTCACTTGCCAGTCCCAGCTTGGTATAATGGCAGTTACTCCGCTCAATATCAAGACAACGTCTTGCCAGGTCTGCTACATTCCAGTCATAATTATGCATATGGATAGAGAGTATTAAATTCCTTGTATCAAGTTTCAGCAGTTCCGGAGCACTCAATTTATAAAGCATAGAATGCTCTAAATCGACCAGACAATTGTAAGTATTTATCCAGTCGCAATAGAATTTGATCTTATCCGCCAGAGAAACTTTTTTCTTTTGTAGAACATCTTTGCTGCACTCACTGCGGTCACGCAGGGTTAATATTACCCGCTCATCGACTGTATCATGATCAAGAAATTCCCAATTACTGCAGAGATCCAGCCGATATTCCAGAAAATATTCAGGATATTTCGATCTTATTTCCAGTATTTCTTCTTTACTTTCAGGTATCAGACTTAGTACTATCATTTTTCATACCTTCCTGACTTTTTCGACTGTCAGCTAATATCAACTGCCAAATGCTTTCCACAAATTGAGGATTTATCTTCCAAAGTTCTGCCTTGGATTTCAAATCATTGATCAGTTCTATTTCACGATGAGTATCATGTATATTAAGATTCTTCATTAATTTATATTCACCAATTAATTTAATAATTTCATTCCTGCGTTTTAGGGCAAGTAAAATATCTTCATCTATTCTATCAAGCACTTCTCGATAATTATCCAGACTCCTCTCTTTACCTTCTACAAGATTCTGATAACTAACACAATCTGCCAGCACCAGACGCACCATTGCCTCAGCAACAGGAATAATTCTGAATATCAGGCAAGTATCATGCCTGCCTTTGATTTCTATTATTTGCTCTGTATTATCAACATCTACTGTCTTCTGCTTTTTTGATATTGATGAAGTGGGTTTCACAACCAAATGCATGATCACTGGTTCACCAGTGGATATACCTCCGATGATACCTCCACAATGATTGGTCAAAAAGCCTGATGCATCCATTTGATCATTTGACAGGCTCCCATGCCAGCCGGCAAGTTTAAAACCAGCACCAAACTCTATTCCCTTCACTCCTCCGATTGAAAGCAACGCCTCCGCAAGCTTTGCATCAAGTTTGCCAAAAACAGGATCTCCCAGACCTGCTTTGATATCACTTATCCTGATCTCCAATATCCCGCCCAGTGAATCTCCAGCTTCTTTGGCATCTGATAATTCCTGCAATACTGCATCATAAGTATTGGGGTCATGCCAGAATAATTGATTAGTAAACCCTTCCGTAAATGCTCCAGAGCGGATTTTGCCTATCTGTACTGGATAAGCTTCCACAATTATTGGTTTGATCAGCTCTTTAACTACTGCTCCTGCTGCCACACGTGCTATCGTCTCACGCCCGGATGCCCTGCCTCCACCGCGCCAGTCCAAAATCTTAAATTTTTGATACCAACTCCAGTCTGCATGTCCAGGGCGAAAAATGTCTTTTAGTAAAGCATAATCTTCACTGCGCTGATCTTCATTATATACTACAAGACAGATTGGCATACCGGTAGTTATACCATCAATTACACCGGAAAGTATCTTGATCCGGTCACTCTCCTGCCTGCTGCTGGTAAATTCAGTTCTGCCAGGACGTCTTCGTTCCATTTCCTGCTCTATTTCTTTTAGAGGGAATCTTATCCCGGGTTTGATGTCTTCCAGCAAAACACCTACTGCTGCGCCGTGACTTTCACCAAACCCTCTGATTCCCAGCCAGCTTCCAAATTTATTTCCATTCATATCAACATCCTAAGGAGGATAAGAATATAACTATTCTTTTCGTCAATTCATTTTTATTTTGAGCTGGCATCCCCTCGTTTTTCATCTGAATTTTATCCTCAACTCTTCAGAATAATTTATAAACAATCAGTCCCTTAAAAATGATTGTCTCTCTACTCCCATTAAGATGTCTGATAGTGTATAGGCAGGAATAACCTTCCTTTTTTTAAAGTAAATTTCAGGTCTCTGCCGCACAGGCAAAAATGCTCCGGAAAATTATCTGGATTGTCTCAAAAGCCCCACTATATGCCTTAAAGAAGCATACTGGTAACAAAGGGGCAACACCCGAGTAAGGCAAGGAGGCACGGCATGACATCTAAGTGTTATGCCGTTCATCCTTGCCTTACTTACTTCTTGCCCTTTTGTTGCCCCTATATTGCCAGAAGGTTAAAAGTAAGTTAGCATAATGGGTTCTTTTAGTATGGAAAAACATAATCTCTGCTTGATAATTAGCATACACAATAATTCCCTTGTTGGTCATTTAGATTACTCTTCAATGGTAAATTTCATCCTATATGAAGCAACTAAATTGATTAATATATAATGTAAACCTTTTTTGTGTTTGATTCTTTCTTCTCAGTAGCCTTTAGTTTTATTAACGGTTACACTTATATCTAATTCAATTACAATTTGCTTTGAAGTGCAATTATTTGATTTAAAATTAGTCAAAATATATACAAATTTCCTTGAATAAATTTCTACCTGCTTTTTCTTTAACTAAACTCCTGGCAAAGATTTTTATTGTGTTTATTTTAATCGATGACATATTATCTGGAGCTAAGCTATTATGTAAGTAATTTAATATTTGTTATATATTCAATTTACTCTAATATTGTTTAGAATATTTTAATTCCGGGGGGGGGGAGGGAATGCGTATACAAAGCATAAAAAGTTTGACAGGAATTACAGAAAAAGTTCATTTTTGATTATCTTTGTTTCGAGGGAAATTAATTTAGAATATGAAAGAGTTATTTATTTATAAATTATAGCATTAAAATAAGTAAAATAGGATTTCGGTTGAAATTTATGATAGTTGAGAAAATCAGGATTTCTTCACCAGCATTGATTAGCAATGTTTTTAATAGTGCATAAAAGCCAAAGAATACTGATACACCAAGCGAACAAAGACCAGGTAGAAATTTATAATATTGAGAATGGATTTGAGCTTTATGAAAAATCTGTAAAATTGAATATAGCTTTGGAAGAAGAAGCAAACAGGAGGTTAAGCAGATGTCTTTCAAAACAGGTTTACTTGTAATAATAGTAGCTGTTATTTGTTTGTTAAGTGGTTGTGCAGATACAACCCGTAGGTATCCGTTTTTTGAAAAAGAATTCTCCACCAGAAACATCATGCAAGGGAAGCTAATTACACCAGGCTGTAAAATTGAATCAATATCAGGGGATTTTGTTATTAACTCTGGTGAAGTTTTTACATCACCATTTCAATGTGCTTGTGTAGTAGTGAATAGATCAACAGGAATTCCTATTTTTCTTCCTACCCGAGTAGGGAAAAAAGACATAATTGAAAGATTTGATGTCGCACTATCAAACGGTGCCCGGAAAGTCCTTGTTAAAGTACCCGGTTTAAGTGAGAAACTATATGGTGTATTATGGTTAGGTACAGTTCTAAATACAGCAACAGGTCCACAAACCCGGTCATATCAGATTGAAATTCCAGAATCTTATATAAATGCTGCAATTGGCGGAAAAGTAAGTGTAATCTATGAAATAGCTGATGCACATAAGGTACATGAAGTGAAATCTGAGAATGATTACTGGATTAGTGAACGTGAACATTTCACCTGGGTTTTATGGATTTCTGATGTGCCTTTTTGAGATTAGGTAAATACAGGTATATTTTAAACAAAAAAGGAGAATTATAGAATGAAAAGATTAATTAGAAACAAACAAGAGGTAAAGCAGATGTTTTTCAAAACAAGCACTTTC
>JAVCDJ010000016.1 GCA_030765845.1 Candidatus Stygibacter australis | reverse complement strand
CTTGTATCGGGGAGAAATGCAGATTTGGGATTAAGGTTATATTTCCGGAAGGGATTATCAGCTTCTTTTCGCACTCTCACAAGTATATCAGCAGAATTTTCAAGTTTCAGGATGCTGGTAATATAGGCTTCATCAGAGTATGTATTTATATAGTTATATCCCGTGGTAGCCAGGAATTCCTGAACTGCTGCTTTCTGTTTATCCTTCTGAGTATTGATTATAACTGCTTCCAGACCGCCAACTAAACCATCAAGTCCCATAGTCAATCTTTCTCTGGTCACTTTTTCAGTTTCTTTATCCAGATACCCATCGCTATTTTGAAAGTTGTAAGATGATTTTTCACTTTCCGGATGCTGAGGGCATTTTCCGTCAGATACATGGTTGTGTACTTCACGACATATTGAACATATAATTTTAGACATATAATCTCCTTAGAGGAATAATGATTTGATCAGGTTTTTCATCCAGGGTTTTAGTGATCTCTTGAGATAATTGAAGCTCAAGCGCTGGAATATTTCCGCTTCCGTGGGGTAAGAAAAGATCAAGGAGGCAAATGCCGATGCTTTCATACCTTTTGTGATCGCCATACTTGCCAGCGGGATCATCTCACCAGCCTTTTCACTTACAAGGGTTGCGCCGATAATTTTACCTTTTTTCCCCAGAATGAGTTTCAGGAATCCTGCTCTGTCATTTTCAGATTTAGCACGGTCATTTTCATTTAGCTGGCTTATAATAGATTCTTTAAAAATACCAAGCTTCTTTGCCCAGGGCTCAGTATAACCAACATGAGCAACTTCAGGTTTGGTATATGTAGTCCAGGGAACAATATTATAATTAGCCTTCTGGCGTAGATTCATCAGGGCATTGGGAACCACTTTTCCACCTTGATAGCCTGCCATGTGCGTGAACTGAAAAGGTCCCGTAACATCACCTGCAGCAAAAATATTCTTAGTGGAGGTTCGCATACTTCTATCTGTGATAATGTAACCTCTTTTATCAGTTTTGATGCCTATATTGGCAAGACCTAAACCTTCCGTATCAGGAATCCTGCCGGATGAAACCAGCAGAGCATCACCACTTATAAATTCAATACCTTTTGAAGTCTTGATCTCAATGGTAATTTCTTTATCTTTTTGCGATACAGCATTCACTTTGCTCTGCAATAGAAGCTCCACGCCATCATCCTGGAGGACTTTTTTCATAACATCCCACACTTCGGGATCATCTTTGGGAAATAAGTGCTCATTGCGGTCAATTATCGTAACTCGTGAACCCAGATGCCTAAAACCCTGACCCAACTCCAGGCCAATGGGACCACCACCAATAATCATAAGGTGTGTGGGCAATTTTTCCAGATCAAAAATCGTTTTGTTTGTGAGATAGGAGACCTCATTTAAACCCGGTAAATCAGGAATTCGGGCTTTTGAACCTGTGGCGATCACGATTTTCTTACCTGTAATTGTTTTATCACCTGTTTTTACTGTGTGATTATCAATCAATGAGCTTTCACCCATAAAGACCTTTACACCAAGTGATTCATAGCGCTCCCGGGAGTCATGAGGTTCAATTTCGGCAATCACCTTTTTTACCCTTCGCATTACAGCTTTCAGGTCAGGAATATTTAGATTGGCATCCAGAGCAAATTCCGCTGCTCTGGAGATATCTTTTGCCAGATGTGCTGAGCGCAGGAAAGTTTTACTGGGTACGCAGCCGTAATTAAGGCAGTCACCGCCCATTTTATGGTTTTCCAGCAAGGCAACATTTGCGCCAAGTCCGGCAGCACCGGAGGCAATAGTTAAACCTGCACTTCCAGCACCAATTACAATTATGTGATAATCATATTTCATTTTTAGCTCCCTGGTTTTAGGGAATTAACCCGCCAGTCATATTTCAAATACTTGATCTTATATCTACTGATATCCTGTTTTGAATAAGTACTAATAAATTCAGAAATACCTTCACTGAAATCAGGTTCAAACCACTTGAATATCTTGGAAAGATAAACGGTATTTTTGCTATCAATTGTCATGCCTTTAGTCTCATTTCTGAGAAACTTACGAGTATTCTGCTCCATTTGAGAGATAATTGTTTCCGGATAATAAGCACCGATCATTAGATCAGGGCAGGAAAGTGATGCGCAGACAATGGCAAAATGCATCAGTGGCTGTTTCATGGGACGGAGGATTTCATGCTCGATCTCATTAAGAGTATAATATTTTTCTCCGATCAGTATCGCTTCGTAATCCCAGACGGGTTTAAAAAGATTTCCAATATCCTTAATGCTGCCGGAAATATCATGATCAATGATCATCTTCACTGCGGCGATGTTATAGGCATTTACCCAAAAAGCCAAACGTGAATTTTTATCTGGTAATAATGCAGGATCAAATGTTCCCAGCAAAGAGACTACTTCCTGAAAATTAGGATCATTCTGCACACGCTCATAATCAATTGCATTAAATTGTATACCCTGCCTCTGGATGGCGATTACGTCATCTTTTAAGATTGCATCCCATTTATCATAGATATCCTGCTGGGCATTTAAGAAAAGTGTAAACACGAGCAGTAACAATAATAATATATTTTTCATAGATTTTCTCCTTCCATAACGCTTAATATGGAATCTTTCAAGGGGCTATTTCCCTCACTACCTATATAGGTTTTCAGATCGCCCAAAGTATCAATATCATGCATTATCGGTAATACGAATAATGATAAATTCAATTCCTTTATCCGGGAAACCGTTTGATTATAAACCCGGCTTGAGCTCCAGGCTATTTCATCGAAAACATTTTTGGTAAAACTCTTTTTTTGAAACCCGATAAGATAATATCCTCCATCACTTGAAGGTCCCAGTACCACTTCATGGTTTGCAAGTGCATCAAAAGCTTTTGTTATAGTTTCTTCATCAAGACAAGGAAGATCGCTGCCAATAAGCAAAGATCTCTCTGTAACATTCTCAAAAACCTGCTGAAATGCATTTGCCATGCGAGAGCCTATGTCATCTCCCTTTTGGGGCAAATAACTACAATCAGCTCCTAATAATTTCTGCATTAAAGGCAAATTACCAGGGGGAGTATAAGCAACCAGAATTTCAATGGCGGTATTTTTGAGGACTTTCCAGGAATGTTTAAGTAAAAGTATATAGATATTTAATGCCTTTTCCTGACCTATAGCTGCAGCCAGTCGTGTTTTTACTTTGCTGTGCTGAGGAGCTTTGACAAAGAAGATAATCCTATTCTTGAACATCATGCAGTTAACAAATGGAATAACTATTCCATTAGTTCCCCGCCTCAGCTGGATCCTGATCCTGCTGTGCAGGCAAAACAGTGATTTGCAAGTCGGATTTTACGATTCTTAATTCTTGCGGCATCAAACTTACTGATATGACCTATAGGTTGAGATTGCAGTTCCAGCATCTGGTTGAAATCGCAATCATACAAATTACCGTCATACCCTACAGATATCTGATATCGGCACATCAGATTATCAATGGTACAAAAATTGAAAGAATCTACCAGAATTTCCATGTATTCATCAAATTTATCAATCTTGATCAAGCTCTCAAGGAAACGATTTATCGGAACATTGTTAATGCAATATAGCTTATTAAAGACAATCCCATGAGTATCAAAAAGATGCTTTTTATACTCCATTTCAAGTTGCTCCTGTGAAGAACTGATAAAAATTCCAGTGGGGTTATATACCAGGTTTAATGGCAAAGTTTTACCATAACCCAATTTGTTAAGTTTCTGAAGCGCAATGATAGATTTGTCATAAATACCACTTCCGCGCTGACGATCTGTACCAGATGGCCGAAAGTGGGGTAATGATGCTACAATTTCCACTTGATTGGCTGCCAGAAATTCATAGAGATATTCATAACCGGGTTCTTCCAGTATTGTAAGGTTACAGCGGTCAATTACATGTTTTCCTGCTTTTATGGCTTCCGTTACAAAATAACAGAAATGGGCATTCATTTCCGGTGCTCCACCCGTAAGATCAAGGGTTTCAATTTCTGGCACATTCCTGATCACATCAAGGCACATCTCAACCGTATCCAAAGTCATTTCAAGAGTGGATTCCGGAGATGAATTTACATGACAGTGACGACAGGCCTGATTGCATTTCCGCCCTATATTTACTTGAAATGTTTTAAGGCTGATTGCTTTTAAAGGCAATACTGATTTTTCATGCTTAGATAGTGTCTGTTCAAACCCGTTTGAAGATTCTTCTAAATATTTTAATTGAGATTCTATATTCATACTATATCAGAGTTTCATCAATCTTATTCATCATCTGGGTACTGTGAACCAGGGCAACACCCGCCGACATTGCGGCTCCCACGTGTACGGCTTCATTCATCTGTTCTTCATCTGCACCTTTTTCCAGACAGGCCTGTGTATAGGCATCTATGCAATATGGACAATGCAAAACGTGAGCCACTGCAAGTGCAATTAGAGCTTTTTCCCGTTCACTTAACGCACCAGCAGCCATTGCCTTTCCATAATATTCAAAAAACTTTTCTCCCAGTTCTTTATTGACCCTTGTAATGCTGCCAAACTTCTTAAGATCTTCTGATTTGTAATATGCTCCCATGATCCCTCCTAAAAGCTTATTTATTTATATGCTTAATAATAGTATAATTCATAATGTTTCTATTGGTAATACTTTCTCAATTTCTCAGGAGGAACTCCAAGTATAAAAAGTGTCGCAAGTATAGGATTACGCAGCATTACATAAAACATGCCTTCATCCTGCCAGCGCCTGTCTGAAGTCTTCACTCTATCCCGCAGGATAAATATCTTCTTATGTAATCTCCTGATGATCTGCATTATGGCAATATCTTCCATCAATGGCAAGGCAGGGAAACCACCAATTATTCTAAAGAATTCGCTCCTGAAAAATAATGCCTGATCTCCATAAGGCAGGCGAGTGATCCTGCTTCTTAGGGAACTGGTTCTGGAAATGATCTCTCGCAGGAGAAAATTGTTGCTGTCTATCTGAAGATTAAAACTGCCTGCTTTGTATCCGGCAGTTATTATTCCTGAGACTTTATCTAAAGCTCCAGCAGGCAAAATAGTATCTGCATGCAAAAATAGAAGAATATCACCAGATGCCTTTTCTGCTCCAAAATTCATCTGATTGGCTCTTCCGGGTGGGGAAATATATTTCTTGATAGACTTGTTATCGATTAACCCAAGGGTTCTTCCCGATTCTTCACCATCAATTACAAGTATTTCATAGTCAGGATAATTTTGTACCATCACATTGCTGATCACAGCATTGATTCCGGGTTCATTATACACGGGGATAATGATAGAGACCTTTGGGAGCATTTAACATCCTTTGATCATAGCAATCTATTAACCTGAATTTTAATGTTGAAGCTCATCATCATTCAGTGCTTCAAATTTCTGGCTATTGCCCAACCAGATTACTGATCATGTTAATCAATATCTTATGCTGTAAGAAGTAATGAACTGGGAATTATAGTCAATAAAATATATTACCTGTTACCAAATTTAAAAGTAACAAGTCAGGTGCGAAATACGTTTAGTCCGGAGGACTGCTGGATGGGGATTTGTGTAAACGGAGTGGACGAAGTGGACGGGATGGACGTAGTGGACAAAGTGGACAGTGTGGATTTTGTTTGTCTGAAATGCCAGTTAAAGAATTATTTTATATGACATACATAGCAATTTTATAGAATATAAATTAAGAATAAAAATAATACAGAACCGCTTATATCGGGCTAAATGTTATTAATTTCTATTTTTTTCTTGCCTATTTATTATAAAAGTATATTTATTGTTTAGATTTAATTTACAGGGGGTGGTAAATGTCTAATAAGTTATTTATTATTATTTTATTTCTGTCAGCTTCTTTGCTAAATGCTCAGAATAATGAGTTTACTCTGGAAACCGTTAGTACACCATTATCATATGAAGAGATTGCTGATGCCTTTGAACAATTAGGATTGGAAGAGTACAGGTTTTTGTGTGATATGGAATCAGGTTATGGTATTGCATTTTATGTTGAAACATATAAAAAAGGTAAGCTGGTTGATATCTTGCATATTTCAACGATTGGACAAAGCGATTGTAAACTTGAAAGATGCACTTTATTTATCATAAAGGAAGATACTAAGGTGAAGATATCAACCTTATATACTTGTGATCCACTTAAAATGAAAGGGTTAGCGAGTACTCAATTGAATTTATTCAAACACGGTTATTCACATGGTAAGCCATTTGATAATCCAGTATTAAAATTAGGTGAATTGACTCCAATTTATCTATTGGTGAATGATAAGGAATCTATCACATTTTATCCTACTTTATCAATTGAAGAAACAATTGCCAGAAATGATCAGGTTTTTATTGTAAAATATGAATTAGTTAAGTTTAAGGAAATACCAGATAGATAAAAAGGGGCAAAATTAATAGTTCAATATTTTCATTATGATGGTGATGAAGTTGAGAATATATTTGTTCATATAATCACTTTTTCTGCCAGGATAATCTGGAAATGATATAGATGCCAATGATGTATCTTATATTGTTACCTGTAAACCGGATAAGAAGAAAAAATATTTTTTAAATTGGAGGTAAGATGAAAAGCAATAATAAATTATTGATCAGGATATTATTATCTTTGTTAATACTTTTTCCAAACATATTAATATATTGCCAGAATATCAATACCGTTAATACTGGGGAAAATTATAAATATTCCAACTGGAAGCAGAATTTTGCTGGAAAGTATTATCTGGGAAATAGAATTATCACAGATAGAATAATGCGAGTAAGAGATTTTGATGAAGACGATGAAGAGGATCAAGGCGGACTTATCATCGCCGCATTTATTGTTGCATTAGCATTAGTAATTCTTGCTTCACCTTATTATATTCCAGCTTCCATACTTGAAGAGGATTATCCAGATAAATACTATTATCAAAACTATCCCTTTGAAGATAGTAATGGATTTTTGGATGAAGTTGGACGAGAATGGATGGCAAATTTATCTTTTTCAACTCATTATATTGACGAAGATATTACCGATTATCAAATAAATACATCTTTCAGGTATTGCAGATTAGCCTTGGAACCATCATATTTAAATTATAATTTAGGAAAGGAAGAAAAAGATATCAAATGTTTTGACTCCATGTTGTTATTTACTTTTGCTCAGAATAATTTCATTAACTTTCGATCAGGATTTGGCTATACTCACTTTGAAACAGATTCAAAACATGATGGGATAGATTACAAATATCAGGTTGAATTATTTAGTAAACCCTTACATCTGGATTTAGAATATAAACTCACTGGATATAACTTCAAGAAAGGGGAAAAAGTTGCCTATAATAACGACTTCGCTATATTTTTCGGGTATTTCTATAAAAGGCTGGAACTAAACCTTGGTTACAGCTGGAATGAAATAGGTGACACGTATTTGAAAGGTCCGGGAATACACACAGTTTTCTGGTTTTAAAAAATATAGATTATAAAGATTAAGTTTAGGTATTTTGAGAAACAATTTTTACTTCTTTGTATATATCTAAGATTGACAAATGAAGCTTTTAATTAAGATTGTGGACTTAGTTTTGATAAACACTTATTAGGAGCTGGAAAAATTGGTGTGTCATGCATACATTAGCCGTCATGCAAGAAAATATGTAAATCGTAGTGTCGATATAAAACATAAAAAGGAAAAAAATTATATGAAAATCTTAGTATTAGGTGCCAATGGAGTTACAGGTTTTAATGTTGTTACTCAGTTATTAAGACAAGGTATTGATGTTAAAGCATTAACAAGAAATACAGAAAAATTTGATTCTATAAAAAATAGCGAGCATATAGAGGTCCTAAAAGCCAGTATATTAGAAATAGATAATCAAAAGTTGAAACAATATTTATATGAAGTAGATGCTGTAATATCTTGTCTGGGACATAATATTTCATTTAAGGGAATATTTGGAAAACCATATACCCTCGTAGTTGATGCTTTAATAAAAATTGTTAACAATATTAATGAAATTAGCAAAAACAAAACCATAAAAATAGTATTGATGAATACTACAGCTTGTATCAATAAATTACAGAATGAGAAGTTTAAACAAAATGAGAATTTTGTAATGAAGATTATGAGATTCTTATTACCACCACAACGAGACAATGAATTAGCATTAGGATATTTAATCGACACAGTAGGTATAAGTAATAAACATATTGAATGGATTGCGGTAAGACCTGATACATTAGTAAATGAAATTGAAGTATCAGAATATGCAGTTTATCCTTCACCACTAAGAAGTCCAATATTTGATGCCGGCAAAACAAGCAGAATTAATGTTGCGGATTTTATGGTAAGTCTACTAAAAGACAAGGAACTTTGGGAAAAATGGAAATATAAAACTCCAGTTATTTACAATCTGGTATCAAAAAAATGAAAACATAGGATGATCGCGATATGGGAGTAATAATTCTTGCACGGCAGCTAACATTGCGAAGGGCTATGCCCATTCGCAAGTATGCGTAATATTTCTGAAAATCAAATGCAGTTACTGGGTAGCATAACGGGGGAGATGTTCACAGCCATCGGAATCGTCATGCTGGGCGTTTTGATGTATGCTATTTTGAAAAGCATTAACAGAGATATTGCTCTGATCGGTATGGGACTTTACATTGTGGAAGCGGCAATTCTGGCAATCAGCAGGATTCCGGTTTATGCTTTATTACAACTCAGTAAAGAATCGGTCACCTCTGGATATCCTGCAAGTTTGCAGACTCTGGCAAATCTATGTTATGAAGCCCAGGAATTTGGTTATACTATGCACATGCTGTTCTTTAGTTTAGGAGCCACACTTTTTTATTATCTTTTCCACAGATCAGGATATCTGCCAAAATTTCTGTCAATCTGGGGGCTTATTGCAGCACCTCTGGCATTCTTTGGAACTTTGATCATGCTATTTGGTTATGACGTACCCATAGCTGTTTTCATGCCAAACTTCCCCTTTGAATTAACAATCGGAGTATGGTTATTGGTTAAGGGGATAAATATAGAGATTGTTCCGAAATATCTATAAGTTGTGTAATAATTACTCGATCCAAGGTTATTGCATATAATTGGCCATAACTATAATTGGTTATGTACAGTTAAAAATGGATTTCAATAATGATGAGCTTATTGTCATGATTTCTATAATAAAATTTTATAAGATTTGAATTCCTGAATGGATGATCGCAGCAATTCCCCAATAAAGAAAAAATCCCCAGAAGTAAGTGTAATAAGCAAACCGACCACAGGATGGATAGGTGTATTCTTTTTCCATTACCCAAAAGACAATACTGAAATAAACTGAAATCGTACCCAAAGCAAACCAGATAGTGTAACCCCACAATTGGCCAGAAAGTACCCCAAAGTGACCAATAATCAAAAGCGGTAAAATAACTAACCAGTCAGCCCAGGCAAAAGCCAATGCAGATTTGAAGTGTGTTCTATCACGCCAATCTTCACCCTTTCCGATTAACAGATCTTTGGTTTTATGATCTTGTGGCTTGATCAGCATTAGCAGTTGAGCAACCATTAGTGGTAAAAATGTGATTGCTCCAAAGATGGCAATTATCCAAGTGATAATTGTTGGTTTGATCATATTAACTATCTCCTTTCGAAATACATTCTATTAGCCCACAGACCAATTATTGCTAAAATTGAAGGAACTGCCCAAAGCAAAATAGCAGCTAATTTAGTTTCAGGATTCATGCTATCGCGAAAAACGTAGAACAGAGGGAAATAAACACAAATTGCAAACACCATCAAAGCAGCAGCGAAACCAATAAACCTTTTCTTCCAAAGACCAATAAATGCAATAATCGTAAGTGGTAACACCCAAATGATATCTGCAATCGCAATTCCTCTTTCTACATCTGCTAAAGCGTGTTCAGCTGCATTCCCATTGAAGCTCTCATCCTGAACGCCTAGTTCGATTGCACCTTCCCAATCTAATAGTGAATAACTCTGCATGAGCCAGGCGAAAAAGATTAAAACTAAAGCGATCAATGCAATCCAAATTCCCAAAGGGAAGCGTTTGATTTTCTTTTTAAAAAAACTCATTGTACCTCTTCTTTTTGTTTTATTTAGAATTGATACCCGAAATGAAGCCCGGGTTCAAATAAGAAATAATTTGGTGCGCCGTCTTCTACTTCTTCAAAATCTGTGGGAAAATTAGTATAAATGGGCCAATAGTTGAATGATATAGAAGGCTCCAAGAACCAGTTCTGTTTGAAAAATTCTAAACGGTAACCGAGTCGGAGTTGAAGATACAACTGAAAACCCTTTTGGATCTCTTCATTTTGTGGATCAATAAATTGCAGCAGAAAGGGTGTTGCCTGAACCGTTGTATATGAGTTTTTCCACCAGAATCGCTGATAACCAACCCCAATACCGTATGATCTGAGCTTACCTGGATAAAATTCATCCGAAGATTCATATGTACCTATAGGTTCATAAACAGTCCATGTGATTGCTTCAACCACTATGTTGCTTTTCTGGTTAAGCCGGTATCCGTAATTCAATTGATAAAAATTCGGTGGATCTCCGGGTGCGAAATTACCCACGAGGAATAGAGTGCTTCCAATTGAGTTTCGTAGCTTAATTTCCTGGTTTTCTGGATAAGGATTATCCTGGCTAAATGCCAGGGATATAAGCAATATGAGGCTTATAGTAATAATTGCTCTTTTCAATTTCATTTTTCTCTCCTTTTCAGAAAAGTGTACTCTTTTTGGTCACATGGCCAATATTACACAAATATTAATCACGTAAACCGTTACTAAATAACACTTAAAGCTATATAATGGCGGAGAGTCAGGGATTCGAGCCCGCCATGTCCACCATATCTTTATATATTACAATAAATTACACGTTTTTAGATTTCCCAAGTTGTCCAGAAAAGTGTCCAGATTATGCGCAATTATGACTTACTTAAGAGTTTTATTTAGTGTATTGATCCTGTTAAGCATTGTTTGAGTTGAATTAAATCCTAACATTTCGGCAGCTTCTTTTTTTGTATCATACTTCTCCAATGCGTCTTCAATGATTTCCTTCATTTTCTTCCTATACTCAAGTTTTGCTTGTTGTAATTTGTCCTCAGGACAATCGATAATCAATTCTTCATTCTTAAGGATAATATATTTATTTAATTCATTCCCAGTTAATATTTTTGCAGAGCTCTTGATGAATATATTTTCTAAAGATTGCTTCAATTGACGAATATTACCTGGCCAATATAGAGTCGAAATAATCTCTTTTGCTTCAGGAGAGAGTTCTATATCATCCCATAGTGTAGGGGAAAGTGCGGCTAGATTATTATTATTTGATTTATCAGCCAATTCCTTATTAATAGTATCAACTAAATTATCGATAATTGCGTTTCTAGTTTTCAAAGCCAATTCACTAAAAGGTTCCAGTGTAATTTCTTCTTGATTTATTCTATAATACAAGTCTTTCCTGAAAGAACCCTTTTTAACCATTTCGTTAAGATCACGGTTTGTAGCAAAAATAAATTTTGCATTTGATTTACTTTGCACATCAGTACCCAGTTTTATATATTTTCCATCTTGAAGAAATTGAAGAAATTTTGGTTGAGATGCAATAGGGATATCCCCTACTTCATCTAAGATTATAAAACCATTTCTGAAGCTTTCTAAATATCCAGCCCTTTCATACATTGCATCTGTGAATGTCCCCTTTTTATGGCCAAAGAAATTTGTCTCGAATAAGTTACTATCATTACTCACATTGATGGTTATTATCTTATCTTGAACTACTTTCAAGCTATCCAGAACCATATTAATGAAGTAGTTTTTTCCTACTCCAGTCTCCCCTGTAACAAGGATTCCTTTACCATAATAAATAGAAATGGCTGCTATAAAATACCTAAGCTCGTAAGTTACATCTTTGGGTGGAAATATGCCAAGCTTATCAGCTTTTTCCCTAAGATCAGGTAAAGAAATGCTGGATATACTGTTAACGGATTTACAACTAAGTAAATGAGCAAAATTAGCATGAGTATCATCTTCGATAAGTTTGTTTTTGCCGGAATATTCATTTATATAATTGAAAGTTGTACCGAATTTTGCTGCCTCCAGGCTATACCTTATGGACACTTTAGTATAGTCTTTATTCACAATAAAATGTGTGTCATTCACCATTCCAGATTTCTCCAAAGTGGCATACTTATTAAAAATATCATTGAACATTGCGCTAATTTCTAGTTCATCATCAGGAATATTACTAAGAAAAGAATACTTAAATTTATTAAAATCAATACTTAGTTCCTCTATATATTGCTCTGCTTCAGGTTGATCTAAAAATTTAAAAGGGAATTCAGTATTTGTCAGATCATACCGTTTATTAAATGTGTCTTCATCTAGATTTCTTATTTTATCATATGCTTTCCTAAGATATTTATTGTAATTGCCAGGAATGGATTGATTGGTAGTGTACTGAAGAACAATTATGTTATCATATTTTGAAGTTATTTCAGGAGTATTATTTATAAGGCAATATCGTGACCTGAATTTCCAATAGTCCGGAAGTCGCTTGAAGTAATTATCTGTTTGATAGCTCCAACCATTAAGCTGAGGTTTAGATATAAAATCTTGTTGTTCATGATTAATCTTTGAGAGAATAATTAAATTTTTACCCATAGGAACTCCATAAAATTTTCTTTTATATACTAAAGATTTTCTTTATTCATTGTAATGTCAAGAAATATAGTAATTTATCCCTATATCAGGTCTTGTAATTAAAGTAAAAAACTAAATAAAATCTTTAGTTCCAACTTTTTGCTAGAGTTGTATCTTGTTGTATTACTGTAAGTTATAGGTTCAAATTGGCTTGGAACAGTATCTGCTATTATAGATTTCATAAAACACAGGAGATAATATGAGAAGATTATTGAATTCACAGGAAGCAGCAGAATTGCTGGGACTTTCCGTTAGCAAGCTATATAAGCTAACGATGACAAGGCAAATACCCCATAAGAAGGTATTCGGTAGGTTAAGATTTGATGAACAGGTATTAGAAGAGTGGCTTGAAGGAAATATTATCGAAGTCACTACAAGTGATGAACTTAATAGTAAAGCAGAAGGACTACTGGAGGGTAATCATGGCTAAGAAAAACGAAAAACAGAAACATCCACAGCACAAAATACTATACCCCCCAGGAACTGGCAAAGTGTGTTGGAGTAACCCAAAACAATATACTCTCATATCGAACTTGGATTGCCAGCAGACTAGTGGTACAAGCGTGACCAGGGACTGGGTAATTGATGCTATTGAAAGTGGGTTGAAGGAGAATTCCATAAAACAAGATATGGATAAAGAAATGGTAGTAAGTAGAGTCAGTGTTAAAGGGTGGGACAAAAAGTCCTACCCTTTTAATTCAAGGAGGAATTATGGATATTAAAACATACACTAATGGCATGTATAACATTGATACAATTGTAGTTGATGGTGATATTTATTTTAGAGGAGATCAGACCGGTTATGCTCTTGGATATAAGAACCCCGGAAAAGCTATCCGGGATCATTGCATTCAAGATGGAGTAAGAAAGGTAAATATCATTATAGCGGGAGATAACCAACTTGTCACGTATATAAGTGAGCGTAATTTATTACGGCTTATATCAAGTACAAGATTGGAGAGTTCTATAGATTTTGAGGAATGGATATATGAGGAGGTACTGCCATCTATTAGAAATACTTGTGTGTATGCCACTGATAAAATGATAGATAAAATCATAGACGATCCAGAATTAGGCATAAGGCTCTTTACTGCCCTTAAGGAAGAGCGTAACAATAAAAAGCCCGGGAAAGAGCTTGAAATATCAGCACCTAAGATAGAGTTCTATGACGCAATTACCGGAAGTAAAGACTCTGTATATATGTATGAGGTTGCTCAGGTACTTAAGGTAAAGGGTATGGGGGAAATGAAACTTTTTAAGTATCTTCGATATAAAAGTATCCTTATGCACAATAATGAGCCGTACCAGAGGTACATGGATCGGGGATATTTTGAATGTGTTGTATCACATTATACCGCCCATGGTGAGATTAAACTAAGATTAACAACTAAAGTCACTCCAAAAGGTCAGACATTTATTAGAAAAATCTTAAGGAAGGATGGTTATGATACACGTAATTAGATATCACAAGAACGGGAAGTGGTATGTACGGAAGATGTGGCTGACAAAAGCAACTGAATCCTTTGAGGAATATGAACAGGCGATGATACTTG
>JAVCDJ010000015.1 GCA_030765845.1 Candidatus Stygibacter australis | reverse complement strand
TCGTGATTATTTTGAGACTGGTCATGGCAGAGTGATTTGTAGAGCCAAGGCAGGAATAGAGACCAAAAACAATGGTGCTGAATCTATTATCGTTACGGAAATACCGTATATGCTGAGCAAGACACTATTGATAGAAAGAATAGTGAAGCTGGTAAAAGAAAAACGAGTAGAAGGTATTTCTGATATCAGAGATGAAAGTGGACGTCAGGGAATGCGACTGGTGATCCTCATCAAGCGTAATCATGAAGGCAACTCAGTTTTAAATAAACTGTATAAATATTCTCAGTTGCAGTCCAGTTTCAGTGTTAATAACCGCTGTCTGGTTGGTGGAATTCCCAGAGTATTGAACTTGAAAGAAATGATCGAGGAATTTATTAAATTCCGGCATGAAGTGATTGTTCGCCGCACCAAATTTGAGCTGGATAATGCTGAACGCCGTTTGCACATTTTAGAAGGGTTGCGTATCGCTCTTGATAATATTGATGATATCATTGCTACTATCCGCGCTTCAGCCAGTACAGCAGAAGCCAGTGCGAACCTGCAGGAAAAATTTAAGCTCAGTGAAATCCAGGCGAAAGCAATTCTGGATATGCGATTGCAGAAACTTACGGGCTTGGAACGTGAGAAATTAGAAGCCGAATATACTCAGCTTATAGCTACTGTGGCAGAATTGCGTAATATACTGGCAACTCGGGAATTACGGATGGAAATCATTAAAGAAGAAACTTTAGAAATAAAGAACAAGTATGATGATCCCCGCCGAACAGTAATTCTGGAAGGCTCAGCAGATATTGAAACAGAAGACATGATAGCTGATGAAGATATGGTAGTTACGATATCGCATGAAGGCTATATCAAGCGTCTTCCAAGCGATACATACCGTAAGCAGGGACGTGGTGGCAAAGGACTTTCCGGATCAAATCTTAAAGAGGAAGACTTTGTTGAATCTATCTTTGTGGCTTCTACTCATGCCTATATTCTCTTCTTCACTAACCTGGGCAAGTGTTACTGGCTCAAGGTGCATAAGGTGCCAAAAGTAGGTCGTACTGCCAGAGGTAAGGCAATTGTGAACCTGCTGCAAATAGAAAAAAATGAAAAAATTGAATCATTTGTGACTGTGCGTGACTTCAATCAACCTTGGAATATCACCATGGTAACTAAACATGGTACTGTGAAAAAGACCGTTTTAGAAGCTTACAGCAGACCTCGGGTGACTGGAATTATTGCCATTAATCTGGATGAAGGTGATCAATTGATTGATTCCCAACTGACTACCGGCGATAATAACATAATTCTGGCTACAAGATTTGGGTATGCTAATAGATTCGATGAAAGCGATGTACGTTCAGTAGGCAGAAATTCCCGTGGAGTTCGTGGTATCAGCCTGAGACAGGGTGATGAAGTAGTGGCTATGGTAATAATCAAACGCGAAGGAACCCTGTTGGCAATAAGTGAAAATGGCTATGGAAAACGCAGTCCTGTGGAAGATTATGGTAAAACTAAACGTGGCAGCAAGGGAGTGATCACACTTCGCACAAGCGCCCGTAACGGAAAACTGATCTCTCTGCTGGAAGTTGTTGATAATGACGATCTGATGATCGTTACACGGGAAGGCATGATCATTCGATTGAGTGTTGATAAGATATCTGTGATTGGCAGAGCCACTCAGGGAGTACGCCTGATCAACCTTCATGAAGGTGACAAAGTATATGATATTGCCCGGATCACACCAGATGATTCTGAGGATGATGGTGAAGAGGGTGATGAAAATGGCAATGAGATAGAAACTGAAGATACGGAACAGGACGAAAATGAAGTTATCGTTGATTCTTCTGATGAGGGCATTGATGATGAAAGTGAAGCTGAGGAAATCGAAGAAACAGATGATATTGATGAGGATGAATCCGAAAATAATCTCGATGAAAAAGATCGTCCCGCAGTACAGGAAGAGATAGAGTTCTAAACAGATAGAGGTAAAAATGAAAACGTTATTGCAGATTGTTCTGATTGTAGTGCTCATGTTGCTGATCGCAAGTTGTGCTTCCCGATACCTGCCGATAGGTGGGGAAGGATTGATGGTGATCAATGACGCATATCTATATCAGGATGATGAAGCGGAAGTAGTTGCTCAAAACCGCTACTGGGTACGTGAACCGCAAAATCTCAATGATTATTTTACCACTTTTTATGTTACTGTGAAAAATCGTTCTGGAAAAAAGCTTAACGTTATCAGCAGTGATTTTGCGCTTCTGGATCAAGATGGCAATCAAAGTGATCCGCTCACAGTAGAACAAATCGAGGATATTTTACTCCATAATGAATTACAATACCTGGTGATGAGAAACATTGATGAACAGGATGACAGAAAGATGGTTACCATAAATGATCAGACAGATACTCTTGAACAATGGCGAAGAGCCAAACGAAATCTGATCAGTGATTCTTTCACCTTTGGTGACATTTTTCCCCAGGCAAAACGTACAGGTTATCTCTTCTTTCCCAAAGCAAACATCAAAAATGATGAACTTACTTTAATATATAAAACTCAGCAAATGAAATTCAGGCGTTGAGTCAGTTTATGAATAAAAAGCCCCGTTATATAGCGGGGCTTTTTTTATTCTTACCAGTAAGATATTTCTGGCTTGACAATTGCAGTGTAGTGAAATTCTTTCTCAATTTCTTAAAAGAATATAAAAATAAAGGAATATTGGAGATAGTATGCTTGATTTATTAAGTAATAATAAGCGCAGTCATTATGCTGCCAATCTTACAAAAGAATTGGTAGGTGAAAAGGTTACAGTGATGGGATGGGTTCATCTACGTCGTGATCTGGGAGGCTTGATCTTTATCGATTTGAGAGATGTTACTGCTCTTGTCCAAGTGGTTTTCCAGCCTGAAAACGCTGAATTGCAACAGAAGGCTCATCAGATCAGAAATGAATATGTAGTAGCGGTCACGGGAATAGTACGTGAACGTCAATCTGGAAATATTAATAAATCAATGCCTACTGGAAGTATTGAGATAGAAGCTTCTGAACTGCTGATCTTAAATGATTCTGCCCCACCACCTGTGCAGGTAAATGAGAAGCTGATGGCTGATGAGAATCTGCGGCTAAAATATCGCTATCTTGATCTGCGGCGTCCGGCTCTTAGAGATAAGATCATCATGCGGCATAACGTGGTTTTTGCTATCCGGGAATTTCTTAGTGGGAAAGGATTTTTTGAGATCGAAACTCCTATGCTAATGAAAAGCACTCCAGAAGGAGCACGAGATTTTCTGGTGCCGAGTCGGATACATAAAGGCAAATTCTTTGCCCTTCCCCAAAGCCCGCAGATTTATAAGCAGTTACTTATGGTCTCAGGTTTTGATCGCTATTTTCAGATAGCAAGGTGCTTCCGTGATGAAGACCTGCGAGCTGACAGACAACCAGAATTTACTCAGCTTGATATGGAAATGAGCTTCGTGACCAAGGAAGATATTTTCACGATCAATGAAGAATTATTTCACTATATATATAAAAAATGCCTTGATATCGAACTACCTATTCCCTTCCCAAGACTTACATATCGTGAATCAATGGAGCGTTTTGGTATTGATAAACCAGACCTGCGCTTTGGGATGGAACTTATTGATCTTTCTGCTATCCTGGCAAAAAGTGAATTTAAAGTATTCAGCGGAGCGTTGCAGAGTGGTGGTTCAGTCCGTTGCGTAGTTGCTCCCGGATGTGCCAGTTATTCCCGCAAAATGATAGATAATCTTACTGATATTGCCAAGCATCTCGGTGGTAAGGGATTGGCATACTGTAAGGTTGAATCTGGCGGTCTCACTTCCGGGATAAGTAAATTCCTCTCGGAAAAGGAAGTTCAGAATATACTTAGCGTCACCAAAGCAAATGATGGTGACCTCATTCTTTTTGCCGCAGATACTGAAAAGATTGTATTTAAAGTTCTGGCTGAGATCAGAAACCAATTTGGCAGAGAGCTTAAACTCTATGATCCAAAAGAATTTAATTTTCTCTGGATTACTGATTTCCCGCTATTTGAGAAAAATGAAGATACTGGAAAATGGGAAACAATGCATCATATGTTCACGATGCCACGTGAAGAGCATCTTGATTATTTTGATGATGAGGCTAAAATCGACCAGATTGAAGGTCAGCTCTATGACCTGGTCTGTAATGGAATGGAACTCTCATCAGGTAGTATTCGTTGTCATCGCCTTGATATTCAGCGAAAGATTTTTGATGTATTGGGGTTTGAAGAAGACGAATTACAGCAGAAATTTGGCTTTTTCCTTAATGCCCTAAAATATGGAACTCCTCCCCACGGTGGGATTGCTCCGGGAATTGATCGTCTTGTGATGTTGATAACATATGCTGCAAGCCTTAGAGATGTTATCGCATTTCCAAAAACCCTGCAGGCAGTTGATTTGATGAGTGATGCTCCAGGTATTGTAGATCCTCTGCAGCTTGAAGAACTGGGTATCAGTATTACTGAGATTGAAGATTAATGGTCTCCTGATCAGATGAGAATAGCTGCACTCACCTATGGTTGCAAGATAAATCAATATGAGACTATCTGCATCATAAATGATTTTATTCAAGCTGGATGGGAACAGGTACGTTTCAATCAAGAGGCAGATGTTTACCTGATTAATTCATGTACAGTTACAAATAGAACCGATTATAAGAGCCGAAATGCTATCAGAAAAGCATTAGATCATAAGCAAAAACGACCAGATTCTATGATAATTGTCACCGGATGTTATGCTCAATTGAACTATAATGACATAGATAAACTGGGACCTATAGACTATATTATTGATAATAATCACAAAAATATGATCTATCAGATACTGCAATCCCTGGAAGATCCCGGTTTTGCCGATATTAAAAATGAGCATAATTTTGCTGAACAAACAACCTCTTCAATGCTGAATAGGAGCAGAGCTTTTATCAAAGTTCAGGATGGATGTGATTATAATTGCGCTTATTGTGCTGTCACTCTTGCACGTGGACCTTCTCGCAGTCGCAATCCGCAAAATATTATACAACAGATCAATATTCTGGCTGATAATGGGTATAGGGAAGTTGTTCTGGCTGGTGTCAATCTGGGATTATATGGTTATGACAAAAATGATAATTACTATTTGACAGACCTTATCATGGATATTCAAACTATTCCCGGGATCGAACTTATCAGATTATCTTCTATTGAACCACAATTATTTACAGAGAATCTCATAAATTTAATCAAGAGCAATGATAAAATATGTCCTCACTTTCATATACCTATGCAATCTGGAAGTGACAATATTCTTCACAACATGGGAAGAAAATATTCACAAGATGAGTTTAAAAAACTTATTATTGAGCTGAATAAAATATCTCCTTATGCTGCAATTGGAATTGATGTGATAGTTGGACTTCCTGGTGAAACTGATGAAATCTTCCTTGAAACCAGGTCTTTTCTGGAAGAATTACCATTAGCATATTTCCATGTGTTCCCCTATTCTCGCAGACCAAATACAATTGCTGCTGATATGCCGGAACAGGTTCATGGTACAGTCAGTCATCAACGTGTTCAGGAACTTACGGCATTATCAGGTCAAAAAAAAGCTGCCTATCGACAAAAACTAATCGATAACAAAGTGATTCTAAAAGCAATAATAGAAAGCGAATCAATCCATGGAATTTCCGGCTTGAGCGATCATTACATCAGGATACACTGTGCAAAGGACTCAGGCACAGTTGGCGATCTGGTACGCGGAATTCCTGTAAATTCCGTCGGTGACGACTTAATTATTGAGGTGTTCTCTTGATCCAGATAAAAAATGTCAGCATTTCCTTTGATAAACAGGTAGTTCTTGAGAATATTAGTTTTGATATAAATGATAAAGAAACTATTCTTGTAGTTGGTCAAAGCGGGTGCGGTAAAAGCGTATTGATGAAAATCATCGCCGGCTTATTAATCCCTGATAGTGGAAAAGTTATTATTGATGGTAAACAATTAGTAGAAAGCAGTAAACCGGATGCCATCAAGATACGTCAAAACCTTGCCATGCTATTTCAAGGAAGTGCCCTTCTGGATTCCATGAATGTCTTTCAGAACGTTGCTTTGCCTTTATTTGAGCACACAAAACTCTCTCACCAGGAAATAGAAAAACTGGTGAAAGAAAAGCTGGCACTGGTTGGGCTTACAGATATTCTTCATAGAATGCCAGCAGAATTAAGCGGAGGAATGAAAAAGCGGGTCGCATTTGCCAGAGCCATTATTACTAACCCGCAGTACATTATATATGATGAACCCACTACAGGTCTTGATCCTGTGATGGCATCTGAGATCATTAGTCTGATCAGTAAGCTCCACCACACTCATTCCACTGCTACCGTGATTGTTACTCACGATCTATATTGCATCGAGAAAATTTCCGGCAGGATTGTGATGCTGGCAGATAATAATATTATCTTTGACGGTAACTATAACAATTATAAAAATGTTCAGGATAAAAGGATAAAGAAATTTCTGTATTCCACAGAAAGGTAAAACTATGAAATTTAATGAAAAGCAGAATCAGACAAGCTTCCGAGTAGGTCTATTTGTAATCGTCAGTCTTGTTATACTTGTTTCAGGTTATCTCTGGCTCACTAATTATCTGGAAAAGGGTGATCTCACTCAGTTTACCATTGCTTTCCCTGAAGTATCTGGTTTAGAACTCGGTGATGGAGTGCTCATCTTGGGAATAAATAGTGGAAAAGTTACTGATATCAGCCTTAAAGGTAGCAAAGTGCTTGTTTCTGTATCAGTAAAACTGCAGGAACCTCTCAGAACAGGAACCACATTTTCCATCAAGGATACTTCACTAATGGGTAGCACCAGAGTTATTATTCAGCCAGGCACAGGTTCACAACTGCTTGAGACATCACAAATCCAGCAAGGGACATTTATCGCAGGATTGACTTCCCTCACTTCAGAAGCCAGTAAAATGATCCAGGAATTACAGCAGTTACTTTCCAGTTTCAACGATCCTGACAATGTTTTTGATAAATATTCTCAGGCAGCGGACAGTCTTCAGTTATTTTTGCATAATGCCAATAATTTCATAATAAAAAACGATGAGAATCTCACTACTACAGTCACTATCCTCACCCAGACCAGTCAGCAAATTGCCGATATTATCTCCAGAAACAAAGATAATATCGATAGTACTATTTCCGGCTCTAATGAATTAATTACAAATCTGACTCATACCAGTGATTCTATCCGTCTGCTTTCAGAAAAGATCAATATAATTGCTGAGCAGATCCAAAATAAAGACTCGACTTTCTCAGAACTCACGCAAGATGACGAATTATATCAGAATCTGCTGCGCTCCACTGCCAGCCTGGACAGTCTCATCCAGAATATCAAAAAAAATCCTAAAAAGTACCTTAGTATAAAGATGTTTTAATTATGAAAAAATCATTATTTTTATTTTTATATCTCCTTATTTCACTCTCTCTTTCTGCCCAATATTATGGTAAGAACAAAATCCAGGCAGAAAAAACCAACTGGAATAAAATACAGACAATGCACTTTGACATCTATTATCCCAGTGATGATAATAATTTTGGCAAGATAGTAGCCCTTTGTGCAGAAGAAGCTTATTATTATCTGAGAGATGATTTCCGCACTCCCATTAAACAGCGGATACCGATAATTTTCTATAATTCACACGAAGATTTTGAGGCAACCAATGTCATCTCAAACCTGCTCTCTGAAGGTGTTGGTGGCTTCACTGAAAGTATGCAAAATCGTGTGGTAATGCCTTTTTCGGGCAGCTATCGCGAAATGGAATCCACTCTTATCCACGAATTAACGCATGCCTATGTTAATGAACTCTCATCTTCCTACAGCAGCAGAATGTCTACTCGCTCACTTCCCTTCTGGCTTTCTGAAGGATTACCGGAATTTATCTCCGTTAACGGTCAAAGCGTTTATAATAACATGTTCATTATGGATTTGATCTATAATAATAACCTGATCAATCTCAATGAAGTAGGTGGATATTATGCTTATCGCGAAGGTGAATCATTCCTTAAATTTATTGAAGATGAATATGGTAGAGATAAAGTTATGGAAATTTTTTACTCTGCCAGAATAACAAAATCTGATAACTTTACCAAAAAGATCTTCAATTTAACCTTTATTGACCTGCAAACTCGCTGGGAAAACTATCTTAAACGCAAATACTTCCAGATCTATAATGACTACCAGGCACCTGATGAAGCCTGCGAAAAACTCACTTTCTCAGAAAAAGATGGCTCTTCTATGAATATGGCACCCCGCTGGTCGCCTGATGGTATACACTATACCTGGTTTTCCAATAAAAAAATCACTGATGCTATTTTCCTTAAAGACAGGCTTGATCTGGAAAAAACTACTCAGCTTATACGCAGCGGAGTTAATGGCAAAATAGAAGAATTTCATTTTAAGAAAAATAATATCGCCTGGTTCCCCGATAGCACCACTATTGCCTTTGCTGCCAATACTTCTTTTGGTGACCGCATATATTGTCTGGATACTGATAGTGGTGATATTATCAGAACCATAAAATTTGATTCTGTCAAAGTGATTCACGAAATTGATATTTCACCTGATGGTAATAAAATTGTCTTCAGTGGCATCAAAGACACAGATTCAGACATCTTTGTCTATGACCTGAAAACTGCAAACCTGCAAAGATTAACTGATGATCGCTATTATGATGGAGCACCTCGCTGGTCACCTGATGGCACAAAAATCGCCTTCTATTCAGAACGCATTCCTATCACCGCTCAGGATAAAATCCATATCTTTGATAATTGTATCCAGAATATCTATTATTATGATCTGAACCTTACTAAATTCTATCAGGTTACCCACAGCAGCAGCGATTGCTATAATCCCGAATGGAATTCTGATTCTTCTCAGATCCTCTATATTTCACATGAAGATCAGGTAGCAAATATTAAAATCGTCGATATCATCAATGCTGCTCAGGCTCAGGTAACCAGTCTCATCTCGGGGGTTCTTAGCTTTGACCTTAGTCCTGAAGACGAAAATCTAATTCTTTCCTGCTTCTATAATGGTGCCTGGGATATATATCAAATCTCCGCTCCTCTTGATAGCCTTGTGTGGACTGATTATGAATTCCCGATGCAGGTTGAATTCAATGATGATTTCTGGGAAATGTTCGATATTGACCGTATCCGCAATTTTGGCAAAACCAATCTTGCCTTTAAAAAACGCAGTTCCAAAAGCAAGATTGATCCTGAACTGGCAAAAATGTATGACATTGATATTGATTTTGGCCCTGATACTACTATCGTGGAATATAATCGCCAGATAGATCGCATGCCTGAGTTACCCAATGAGCCAGAGATTGCTCCCTATAAAACAAAGCTGAAAGTAGATTACTTATGGGGTGGACTTGCATACGGCTCCTCGGGAACTTATGCCATGCTGGACCTCTGGGCTTCAGATATACTAGGAAATCACTCAGTTTATACCAGCCTGAATATTACTGGCAGTATCGAAAATTCATCTATCCTGCTGCAATATTTGAACTTGGAACACAGAAATGATTACGGTGGTGGAGTTTTCTACCTTAATGATGAAACCATCTATCAAATCTATTATGATAATAATATTTCCAATGATTATTTCCGAAAACGTACTTGTCAGCTAGGTTTTTTTGGCGCATTCATTCATCCCTTTGATAAATATTGGCGCACAGAACTTCAAGTCGCCTTTTTACATCAGCAGATATATCGAGACTGGTGGGATGATTATCACAATGAATGGATAGAAGAAACTCTGCCCGATGACTTAGGACTTAATACAAATGAAGAAGCATGGATGCTGGCACCCCAGATCAGCTTCATTCATGATAACTCGCTTTATGGCAACGTTGGTCCTGTTTCCGGCTGGAAGGGTTATCTAAATCTCAGACATGCCTTCTCCACTGATGAATCATATTCCTCTGCTTATACCGATCTTCGTAAATATTTCTTTTTTGCTAAACGATATGCCTGGGCAAACCGCTTTCTTGCGGGTTGGATTGATGGTGATATTTCCAGTGAATTTGACTTGGCAGGTTTCTACGGTGTGCGCGGATTCGATGATGATGAACTCACCGGTAAAAATAAAATCCTGTTAAGCACAGAATTTAGATTCCCTCTCATTGATAATCTCTCTCTCGCATTCCCCCTGCCGATCAGACTTTATGGAATTCGTGGTTCTGCCTTTGTTGATCTCGGGGCAGTCTGGAATAAAGGTGATGATTTTAAATTCTCAACAAAAGGTACATTGGTAGATCCCAAAATGGGGTTCGGGTTCGGTCCTCGGATGAACATGGGTTACTTCGTCCTGAAATTTGATATCTCCTGGGCAACCGATCTCACTAATACATCAAAGCCAAAATACTACATCTGGCTTATCGAAGATTTCTAAAAACTCCTCATTAAATTTAGTTTACCATCATTATTTGCAATTTATTTGCATATTTGATTCAATAAATATATTGACAGCTATTTTTACTAAATTACATTTTGACCATATAAATTAAGGAAGTATTATGATATTAAGTTTCAGTGTCACAAATTATCTCTCTTTCAAAGAGAAAGAGACAATTTCTTTCATTGCCAATTCAGACAAGAATCAAGAAAATTTCTATATAGAAACTTTGGGTAAATATAAAATTCTAAAAATGGCTGGCATATTCGGTGCAAATGCTTCGGGTAAAACAAATTTATTAATTTCAATGAAGCATTTACGTGATATTGTTATAACTGATGAACAAAAGAAAGAAGATAAAATTTATCGATCTGCCTTTGCCTTCGATCATACCTCAAGAAATAATGCTTCTGTTTTTGAAATATCATTCTATCATGAAATGCGATTTGATTATAAAATAATATTTAATGATACTCAGATATTAAGGGAAGAATTGTATCATTATAATCCCAATAAAGCTGAAGTTTATACTCGTATCGTAAATAAAAATGGAGTATCAAAACTAGATTTCGGAAGCAAAATTAAGATTAGTGGTAAAATTAAATCTGCTTTGCAAAGCTACTTAATAAAGAATCGAAGTCTTTTAGCCACTGTAGGGAAAGTAGAACTTGATGAACAAACACTATTACTTTCTCGAAAGTGGTTTTTTTCTCATTTAAAACCAATCTACTCATCAAAAGAGAGATTAAGAGATATTGCATTTATTATACTTCAAGAGAACCCAGAATTAAAGTCTAATGTTATTGAATATCTAAAAAGAGCAGATTATAATATCTCCGATTATAGTGTTGATAAAATGGAGATACCAGAAGAAATTATCAATCAAATGAAAACTGATAATGAAGACTTGATCAAGAAAATGCTCGAACAAAAAGAAATTACTTTTAATCATCTGATAAAAACAAAAGATGGAGATAAGGAATATCCACTTAATGAGAATCTGGAATCTGCTGGTACCAACACTTATTTTAACTATGCAGTCATTCTCAGTTACTTTCAAAAGTATAGTGGGATTCTCATAATTGATGAATTAGAGTCTTCTCTACACCCTGAGTTATTCCAATTCTTCGTTGATTCTTTTATGCTTAATACAAAGAATTCTCAGCTTATCTTCACTTCTCACTACCTGCCTTTTCTGGAAGATCAGGAAGATATCCGTAAAGACGTTATCTGGTTCACCAATAAACGTGATGATGGTTCTACTGAATTGTATTCACTCAAAGATTTCGATATCAGAAAAGAACTCAATTTCTATCGTGCCTATAAAGTTGGTAAATTCTCCGCTAAACCGGTACTCGGTTCAGCAATTTTACCTGTAGAAGATAATGAATAAACTTCGCCCTTTATCACTCTCTCTTGCTATTATATCGGAAGGAGATACTGAAGGCTGGTATTTGCGGCAATTAAAATCCGCTGAAAGAATTAATTTCGATATTTTTCCTAAAGAAGGAAGAAATCTTGTTGGTATGAAAAACAAACTCCAAAATCTCCTCTCCCAAGACATCTATGACTACATTTTCTGCTTGGTTGATATGGATACAAAACTTGATGGTGCAGAAAAGACAAAATATCAGAATTTTATGCAATTTGCTCAAAAATACGAAAATGTCCACATTATTGAATCTCAACCCTGTTTTGAATACTGGTTCTATCTGCATAAAGCTAACTTTTCAGCCAGATATTTTAAAACCTGGAAAAATGAACAGCCTCTAAAACCTGAAATATTGAAGATTATTCCTGCTTATGAAAAGTCCAAGATTTTCTATTATTCCAAATCAGGTCAGGGCTTATATAACTTATTGAAAACTCATTTATTATCCGCTGCAAAAAACAGCTTCAAACTTAAAAATAACGATAAATATCACTATTGCCAGTTCTTCACATTGTTCGGTCTTATTTTATGCAATAAAGTAAAAGAGATCAATGAAAACGATTTCTTTAATTGCCTTAATGAAAATCAACTCTGTGTTTTTATCAGCAACTTTTTACTTACATATACTAAATAACTATCTATTAAAATATTAACTTCTAATCCCTACTTCTCAATACTCCGCTCAAAAATCTCAAAAATATCACGTGGTAGCCTGCGAGGTTTGCCATTATTAGCATACACTCCCTCGATTGTAATGCGGCTGCATAATTCATCATCCACATACATTTCCTGCTGCCATAAACCTCGTAATCTGCTCCCTGAAACTACCCAGCTTTTAACCAATACTTCTGATTCCAATTGAATACCCTTTATAAATTCTAACTCTACTTTTGTTATATAGATCGCTATTCCCCGTTCCTGCAGTTTACGGATCGGCAGATCAACATCCTCCAGAAATATCGACCTCGCCTCTTCATATAAATGCAGATAATTTGCATTATTCAAATGACCATAAATATCGCATTCATAGCCAAATACTCTACGCTTGTATTCATGCACCATGGCAATCTCCTTACTCTAATTTTCTTTCTGCTTCTATCTCAAAATCCGCTACCCTATCTGTCAAGTTTTGTCTGTTTCTTCCACAGAAGCATTCCCCATCTATCCTGCGCATGCAATACTATCATTTTAATACTCTAAATATTTGCCACCACATAAACACATGTTCTTCTTTGCAAATTCTGTTTTTTCACCGTTTTTACCATTTTTTTTGATTTTTCCATATTTCCCGCAATTTTTTGCCCTTTTCGCTTCCAAAACATCCTTCTATCCCTTTCATAGAGCTAATTAAGTGTCATTAACGAGGAACAACTTAGCACTATCTAACAAAAAAATGTCAGTATGTGCTTTGTTGTTCAATTTGAAGTCAGCTTAATATTTACTATAAATGATACGTTAATACAGGAATTTGATGAAATATGTTATATGGATTATATTCTTTTGATAATTTTAGTTGGGGAATGACAACTTAAGAAGTCATTTTCAATAAGATACTGACCATTTGAATAGTCATCTTTTATACAAATATGACCAGTCAGATAGTCAAAATTATAATTTAGTCCAGTTCGAGGATGGTTGTGGATAGGTGGGGTATTGTGAGGGATGATTCTAAGTGGGTTGCTTCTATTTGGCGGGACTTGTAATTATCATCAAATATTATGCGCCAGATGCCTTCGGGGAGTTTTAAATCAACTGATTTGAGAGTGGGGTTGTGGATGATCATGAGGTCGGTATCTTTGTTGAGTCCACTTATATAGATAGCGATGAGATTTTTGGGGACACCTTTTTTTACAATTGAAATTCTTTTTTTGATCTGGAAAGCTGTCCGCAATCTGAGGGCAGAATATTTTTTTCTGAGTGCGATCAGGGATTTTATATAATCATAAAAATCATAGTAAGTAATTTTGCACTCCCAGTCGATCTGATTAACCTCATCATTGGCTTTATAGGAATTTCTGATGTCATCTTCACTGGCACCAGGAACTCTTTTTGTACGCAGAAATTCTGAGCCGGCATGCAGGAAAGGAATCCCCTGACTGGTGAGAGTGACAGCAAGTCCTAATCTGGCAGTTTTGATCTGGTCATTGATGCTAAGATCTGGCAGGGTTCTGATTATTTTATCAAACCAGGTGTAATTATCATGCGCAGAGACGTAGTTTATTGTTTCAGTGGGAGAAGCAGTAATATCATCAATACTTCCCATAATGGCATTTATCATCTGAGGTTTAAGCTGAAATTCTCCCATCACCCAACCCCTTGCTGTGCCGTCTGTATCCCCGCGGACACTATCCCGGAAATGATCATTGAACACGGCAAAACCCTGATTTTTCTGGGTACCCTTGATAGCGGGATTTTCCAGCGGAGAAGCACCTCCAGCCCAGGGTTCACCGTAAAGCAGTACATCAGGTTTGAGCTTTTTTAGTTCTTTAACAATCTGTTTCATAGTGGGCAAGTCCATGAGTCCCATGAGGTCAAAGCGGAAGCCATCAATCTTGAATTCTGTGAGCCAGTAGCGCAGGGAATCAATGATATATTTTCGCACCATTGGTTTTTCTGAAGCAATTTCATTCCCGCAGCCAGAACCATTTGTGTAATGCCCGGCATTATCCATGCGATAAAAATATTCCGGCATAAAGGTATCAAAGACGGAAAATGGTGCACCTACATTTGCCGTGTGATTATAAACCACATCCATCACAACTTTGAAGCCATTATTATGCAGGGCCATGATCATCTGGCGAAATTCCACCAGTCTCTGGATGGTATCAGGTTCTATAGCATAGCTGCCTTCGGGAACATTATATGAATTTGGATCATAACCCCAGTTACGTAATTTTTGCGGGTCGTTACCAGTTTCATCTACAGTATCAAAATCAAAAACAGGCAGCAATTGAATAACGTTAACTCCTAATTCATTAAGATGATCAAGTCCAATGGTAATTGTTTTATCGGGTTTGTCAATTGTACCAGACCAGGTAAGTCCGAGGAATTTACCACGGGTATTTTCGGGTCCTTGCCAAGCAGGAGAAATGGAGAAATCCCTGACGTGTAATTCATAGATGATGGCATCCACGGGACTATTAAGGGTGAAATTATCTTGTTCATCCCATCCCTTGGGATATGTATTCTGAGTATTAAATATCATTGAATGCGTGCTGTTTATAGAGAGGGCGCGGCTGTAAGGATCTATCTGGCGATAAGTATTAGAATCAATCCTGATCTCATAAAGATAATAGCAATTCTGGAAATCTCCCTGGAGTTCTGCCTGCCAGACTCCCTTTTGAGCTCGCTGCATGGACTCAATCTGAAATGGCTTCTGCTGGTTGGCATCTTTAAATAGCAATACTTTCATTTCGTCAGCAACGGGACTCCAGATCTTAAATATTGTTCGCTGGGAAGTCCAGTTAAAACCAAGATCAGTTTTATTGTAATAAAAACCCGGCTGATTGAATATATCCCGGTTGAGGAGCTTAATTCTGTTCTTTCCCTGATAGCTGAGATAATAAGTCTGGTCTGGCATAAGTTGCTGTTCAGTTTTCAAAAATACCTTGAAACTTTGAAAACCGAACATGTTATTCTTAAGGATAAAGCGTACTTTGTCTCCACAGGTCATACATCCCTTTTGATAGAAACTGCCAGAATTATCATTAATGCGAAGATTCTCACCATGAGGGTACCAGATAAATCTATTTTCGATGAATTTGAAAGCTTTATCTTTAACCAGATCAAGAGGGAGTTCACAATAGTAGTAATGTGACTTAGAATCCCAATGCATCCTGCCTTCAGGAAGGATTTTCCAGTTATAGAATTCACCTGTAACATGAAGTTCCCGGGGTTCAATATCTGCTAAAATTATATTTATTTTCTGATTATTTTCATTTTGAAGGAGAAAACTTTCAGGATCAAATGTCATCTTTTCATCTGTCTGCGAGATGGTGACACTAATAAGTTCAAAATCATCAATATAGGCAACTACCGGATGCTGCACATTCACACTCCTGCTAATTTTTTATAATCCGGCTTATTTCAATTAGCGCTCAACCTGTCAATGATAAAGGCAAATTCGAAGGCAATCTCTTTGAGATAATCATACCTGCCGGAAGAACCGCCATGCCCGGCATCATTGATCTTGAGCAGCAGCAGGTTGTCATCAGTCTTCATTCTGCGTAATTTGGCACATAATTTGGCTGGCTCCCAGTAATTAACCCGCGGGTCATAAAATCCACCCAGCAGGAGGATATTGGGATAGTCCTGTGCTTTGACATTATAATAAGGGCAGTATGACAGCATATATTCAAACTCAGATCTGATATTGGGATTGCCCCATTCTTCATATTCAGAGACAGTTGCCGAAAGCGTGGGATCAAGCATGGTATTCATCATATCCACAAAGGGGACATCACCGATCACTACTTCATATAGATCAGGACGCATATTCATCACGGCTCCTATCAGCAAACCCCCGGCACTGGCACCTTCAATCGCCAGTTGCTCTGAGGAAGTGTAATTTTCTGCTATCAGATACTCTGTGCAGGCAATGAAATCAGTAAATGAATTCTTTTTGTGCTCCATTCTGCCGGCTTCATACCAGCGTCTGCCCATTTCTCCCCCACCACGCACGTGGGCAATTGCCCAGCTATAACCTCTATCCAAAAGACTGAGTTTTGTAGTTGAAAAATAAGGATTACTATTATCACCATAAGCTCCATAAGCTGTCAGGAACATGGGGTGTTTACAATCCCGGCTGAAAGTATCCTTATTATAGACAATTGAGATGGGAATCTGCTCACCATCGGCAGCAGTTGCATATAGCCTTTCAGATACGTAAATTCCGTCCTGATAGCCATTAACCTGCTGTTTTTTGAGCAGGATCTGATCTCTGGTTATCAGATCATATTCATAGCTCCGCCAGGGCGACTGCATAGATTCCACCAGGTACCTGAAACTGGTACTGTTATATTCAGGCATAAATCCTGAATACAGAATAGCAGTTTCATCAGGTGGCATGATCAGATAATCTTCATCATTATCTAAGCCGATCACCCTGATCCTGTTCTGATAATTCTCAGTTTCGAATAAAATTAGATGAGTTCTGAAGATGGAAATATTGAAGGTTACATTATCACGATGAGGAATAAATTCCTGCCAGTATTTACGCTGAGGGGTATTTTCATTTACCCGCATCAGTTTAAAATTCTTAGCATCTTCATTAGTACTGATGAAGAATTCATCTTCGTGGTGAGTAAGATAATATTCAATATCAGGACGCCTGGGTTCCACAAGCTGCAACTCGCCCCAGGGATTTTCTGCTTTGAGTATTCTGATCTCGGAGCTGGTCTTGGAAGAAGTGCCCACGATGATATATTCCCGGCTCTTGCTTTTATACACATAGCAGTAAAATGAGCTGTCAGGTTCTTCGTAAATCAGTTCATCAGTATTGAATTCTGTTCCCAGACGATGCCACCAGACCTTATCTGTTCTCCCTGATTCGTCAGAAGTACAATAAAAGAGGGTTTCATTATCATTTGCCCAGCAGATATCATCCACATTGGCAAGACTATCTGCCAGGAGATCTCCACTTTGTATATTTTTTATATAGAGATTATATACTTCAGCCCCTGTGTAATCAGCAAGATAGGCCAGCATATTTTCATCAGTTGATATTTTCATCCCGCTAACTGCCAGGTATTCCTTATTTACTGCAAGTAGATTCTGATCAAAATATACCTCTTCTTCCGCAGTCATTTCATTATACTTTCTACAGTATAATGAATATTGTTTCCCGGGCTCTTCCCGGCTGTAATACCAGTAGTTTCCCAGTTTATAGGGTATGCTACTGTCTTCATCAGGAATGCGGCTGCGAAATTCATTATACAGAGTATCCTGCAATCCCCGGGTTGATGACATCATTGCCTGGGTGTAATCATTTTCCATTTGGAGATATTCTAATACTTCAGGATCGGTACGGGATTTATCCTTTAGCCAGCAATATTCATCGACAAGTGTGTCACCATGGACGACATTTTCATGATAGACCATATTAGCGATGGGAGGATCTGGTGCTGCAATCAACCATAAAACGGCTGAAAGCATTATGATAATCAGGGTATTACGATATTTCATATTTCCTGCTCATTCTTTTTTATTTTTATAATGCAATAATTGTTCCTCTTTCGTGATTAGAATTCTGGCATCTCCTTGTTTTCACACATTATTTTAGCCCTAACTAACTATAATTATTGGAGATAGCGGCATAATAGAAGTCAACCGGGTGGTCTACCATAATTCCTCCAAATTAAACTACCTCCCGGATGGTTGGAAACCTCCGGGATGGTGGCAACTGTTTTTAATCTATACATGCATGTTACATTTAGGCGACTCAGGTCAACCATTCAGGAGGTCTTCGACCATCCGGAAGGTTTTGGCTTTTCCTCTTTGATGATTAGATTCCTGACATCCCTTCTAACGTCTCACTTCACATTGCAAATCCTCCGCATTCTTGCACGAAGGGGGACTTCTCACTTAATTTCCCTATTGCGGCAACATTTTCAGAAAATTTGCACTAATGTAATGAATAGTATGAATAAAAACAAAGTGTGGAGGTATGGTTTATGATAACACAGAGGGTTGTTATTACAGAATATGATAAAAATCATAGTGCATTAAAAGAAGCAATTGATACCGGTTTAGAGCTGGCTAAAGATTCAAGACTTGTAATTTTAACAGGTGTCAAAGATAGTTTAGCCTTAGATCAATCTCTGGGCAGATCCACTATTAATCATATTAATAAGACTCACTCATATAGGGGAGTCAGAATATATATTGAATCACTAAAGACATATAAGTCTCCCAAACTTAATGATGTGGTAGTGGTTGTTTACTTATCAGATTTAGAAGCAGATCATATTGACTCAATTACAGGTGTTTCATATATTTTGGCAGTTGAAAACCACAAAGGTGAATTGGAAAAATGGATGCTAAGGTGGAATATAAGCTATGATGGAAATGGTCAATCATCATTACCAAAAACTGATCTGCCATGTATTCTCAAAGTTGCCCTTGATAAGTTATCAAACCAGATAAATATCGGTGATGGATTAGCTCATTCATCTGATGATAATTTTGCCAAGACTTATATTCGTACATTTTTTAAATATGGGATTGAACTAAATACAACTTCCATAAAAAACTATCTAATTACTATACATCATTGGAAACCTGAATATGCTAATCAATTTATTTTATGGATTAACAAAATGAAAAATGGAGGTCATTTTAAAGGTGGAGACAAAACAGGATTAAGTAGATACTATAAATTATGGAAAGCTGAATGTGACAACTATCAGGATGAATAACATTGCTAAATTTGAATTATGCCGAAGTGGATAGAAAAAACAAAAAGGAGATGTATTATGCAAAAGTATCGTGATATTGACCATGACTCTGGTGTGTCAGCTTATGAATATGGTCAGGACTGGATCAGAGTCCAGTTCAGGGATGGCTCTGTTTATGAGTATAGAAGTGAAAAAGCCGGTCAAGGTAATATTAATATGATGAAGCAATTGGCTGATGCTGGTGATGGACTTAACTCGTTTATTAACAAAGAAGTTAAATTCAAATATTCAAAAAAGATCAGATGAAATTATAGAGAGTGGAATAGAGGAGGAAATATACTGTCTGTGTAATCTCATACTTTCCTTCCCTATGACAGGGAAAAAGGGGCATCCGGTGGTAGGAGCAGGAAGTTTCATAGAAATGTTCCTGCTCTTCTGCTTGAAGACTTACGCAATCTAAAGATATATTTGATGTAAGTTACATATATAAATAAATTAAATAGTAATTAAATTAAGATTATCACCGTATTGCGGCAACATTTTCACTCCATAATACACTAATATGTAAATACATTAAAGGATTGTAAAATGAAAAAGATTATTTTTGTAATTATCTTAGCCCAAGCCCTTTTTTTTAATATGTTGAATTCATCACCTATCGATTACTCAAATCTTCCGGTTTATACTGGAAGCCTTAATGATCCTGGAGTTACGATTGTTGTTTATGACGATGAATTCTACGTACTTGAAATTGATGGAGAACTTTTTATATTCCTATTATAGGTAATTTCACTTTCCATTGCTATAAATTTAGCAAATAGAAAGAAAGGAGGAGACATGCATAAGGAAACGTTTGGAAATAAGAAGCTGTTAGACCTATGCGGCTATGGCTGACGGTGATTTTGGTGAGAAAATCAGAATCTGATTTTCAGCGAAATCGAACTTCCTGTCTTATTTATATTGACAGGGAGAGAAATAATAAAACTTTTATAAAGTATTTAGGAGTTTATTATGTTTGTTATCAGTTACAGTTTTTTAACTGCCAATTGGTATGTTGATAGTACTGTTCAAGGTCTAGGTACCTGGACAGCACTTGATCCATTTAACATAATTACATTAGCTGTTACAGCCCTCAGCAATGGTGAAAGTCTTCATTTTTTTGAAGCCAACTATTATAAAAATATCCTGAATACTAAATGGTTATATTAATTGAATTAAATATCATAAATAAAGTGTTGCCTGAACACTTGGAATGAACAGGCAGCTGGTCTAACAAAATACCTGATTTAAAAATACACAGGAGATAATAATGTGTAAAGATAAAAAATTTGTTTTAGCACTAATTATGCTAATCCCGCTGCTTTTAAGCGCTAGGCTTTATGTAGATGATGATTATACCGCAGCCACTCCAGGATGGGGTGTAACTACTTTTGATGAGATTCAGGATGCCATAGACAATGCCAGTAATGAAGAAACTATCTATGTGTATCCCGGTACTTATGAACATCTGACTATCGGAAATATAGGTTTGACGATAGAACATTGTGGAACAGGAGATGTTATTGTAGATGGAGATGATTCAGAAGAATGTATTTACTTCACTTCGAATTGTAATACAACTACTACATTAAGAGGATTGACACTTATCAATGGTTACGGTGGCTCAGGTGCAGGAATACATGTATCATGCGATAGAACTATTAAGATTGAAGAATGTGAAATCAGAGATTGCACTTCTGTTTCCTCTGGTGCAGGTATAAATTCCTGGTGTGCAGATTTAATAATTACTGATACTTCAATCTATAATAATACAACAGGAATTGCAAACGAAATCAATGGTGGTGGAATACGATTTATGGATGGTGATTTGACTTTAGAGAATGTAATATTCGCAAATAACACTTCTAAATACGGTGGTGCAATTTATTTAAAATCCACTGATGAAGAAACAACAGTTACTGCAGAGAATGTTTTGATTTATGAAAACACAGCAACTGAGGACGGAGGTGCCATGGGTATGAATCAAGAATATCCCGGATATGATCTGATAATTAACATGGATAAAGTCACTATTGCAGATAATAATTCGACCAATGGTGTAGGGGGTATATATGAAGCAGCAGGAACAGAAGATATAGACCTTACAATTATCAACAGTATAATCTGGGATAATGACAGCACACCTCAGATACCTGCGGATTATGACGTAACTTATAGTTGTGTTGATGGAAACACCGTTTATCCAGGAGATGAGAATATTAATGATGATCCTGAATTTGTTAATGCTGCTGGTGATGATTATACTTTGGATTACTTGAGTCCCTGCATTGATGCAGGCAACAGATCTTCTACTTATGATGACGATGATGGATCTATGGCAGATATGGGCTATGCCTATCATGAACAGTATAAATATGAGTGGCCGCTCTTTGGTACACCTCCCTTTCAAATGCGTTCAAACTGGAACTGGATATGTTTTGATCAATTGCCTGTTAATGAAGGATCTTCTAATATAGGACAAAGCGTAAGTACAGCTTTAGTAAGATGGCATTGGAATGATATACCTGATAGTTGCGGCTGGTTTAATGAAACCTGCGGTACTAATCCCTGGTTCTATGGACTTGATGAAGATAGTGACGAGTTCTTTGATACCTGGTCAGGTACAGGAAATCTATCAAGTTTGAAAGGTTACAAAATCTATAATCTGGAAGATAGCGATGCAGCATTATTTACCAGAGGAGATGATGTAGACGACGAAGAAGACGTTTCTACTGCAGCAGGAGCGGATACCTGGGTAGGATATTTTCCTGATGATACTCAGTCTGCAGAAGATGCTCTACCCAGTGCTGTTTTGAATGACTGCGTGAAGATCCAGACTCAGAGATGGGCTACAAGTAGAGCGACAACAGGCGATCCCTGGAGCAGTGATCCTGATGATCTTTATCTAAATTATACTGATATGGTAGTACTAAAAACTACCAGTGCTCAAAGTTTCCCATGGCAAAGTTCCAGAGACGATACAGAACCGATCATTAGACCTTATGCTGTACACTTCGAATGGGAAGAGGAGATTGATTACCTTCCCATTTTCGTGGAGTTTGATCCGGCAGATGTTCCTGATGAAGTAGCTGTTTACGTTGGCGGTGGATGCCAGGGCGCTGAAGTAGTGGAAGGATTGAATTGTCAGATATGTGCATATATACTGGAAGAAGATCAGGGACAGGAGATTGAATTTGAGTTCTGGTATGATGGCAGAGGAGAAAATGAACGAAAAGATAGTTATCAAATTCATGAGAACGGCTATCCTGTTGTAAGTAATACCTTATTTACCGGACAACCCGGTGAATTCTATACTCTAAGCTTCAATAAAGGCGAAACAATCGAACCTGTTCCCTATAATTTCTGTTGTTATCCCAATCCATTTAATCCGGAAACTACGGTTTCTTTCTCATTGGAAGAACTTTCAGAAGTTCAGATCATGATATACAATGTAAAGGGTCAAAAGGTCAGAACCTTAGCTGACGAAACATTCAGACCTGATGATTATAGTATAGTCTGGAAAGGAAAGGATGATAACGGACATAGGGTTGGATCAGGTATGTATTTTGTAAGACTTAAAATCAATGATGAGCTGTTTACTAACAAGGTTGTTCTCATTAAGTAACGTGATTCGAAACTCGTAACTCGAGACTCGAAAATCCTGGCGTCTCTTACGGGGCGTCAGGATTCTAACCAAGAAGGATGATATGAAAAAAACTTTATTATTAATATTGTTATTAACTGTCCTCGCTATAAACCTGCATAGTGTGTTGATTGATGTTCCTGACTGGGATAATGATGTTTACTCTATTCAGGACGGTATAGATCTGGCAGTAGATACGGACACCGTATTAGTTGCACCTGGAACTTATTATGAAAATATCAACTTTCTGGGGAAGAAAATCACTGTAACTTCAGAATACATTTTTACCGGATATCAATCAACAATCGAAGCAACTATCATTGATGGTTGGGATAATGATAGCGTAGTACGAATGGAAAGCGGAGAAGATACTCTCAGCTATTTATGTGGCTTTGTTATCAGGAATGGGAATTTTTATCGAGGGGGAGGAATACACATTTTTCGAAGTGGAGCAAAACTGGAGAATTTAAAGATAAGGAATAATATATCAGAATCTGAATATCATCCTCGGGGAGGTGGAATTTATGGTGATGGAGATATATATAATATGATACATCCTACTTGGCAGGATATTATCATACGAAATGTGGAAATTAGTAATAATACTGTTACAGGTAATTCCCCTTATGGTGGTGGAATACATTTATGCCGGGGAATCAATTTGGTAGTAATAGATAATGTTACTGTAACTAATAATCATTGCGAAGGGGGTTCATCAGCCAGTGGGGGGGGGGG
>JAVCDJ010000014.1 GCA_030765845.1 Candidatus Stygibacter australis | reverse complement strand
AAAAGTATTAGTGAACACAATCAACGACTTTATGAATAACAAGCTCACATAATTATCAATATATTTTGATATCTCAATAGAATCATATACAATCACCCTTAATTTTAAACTACTTTCTCTATCTTTTAACCACTCACTCCAGTCATATAATAGAGCTTCAATTTTATCAACACTGTGATGTTCCAATTCAATTTCTAATATATTTTTACTATTTTTCTTATCTTTCTTATCCTCGTATTTAAAATATCCATCTTTCCTAAAAAAAAGTTCTTCAAATCCTTCTACATTACAGTGGTAATTACCACCTTTAGGTTCAAAGAACTTCAAACTACATACATCCATTTGATTTAACATTTGTTTTTCTCTCAATATTTTCTGTTGCTGAAATGATATCTTCGCCATCTATCTGAAAACTGAGTATGCTTTCTCTGTTTTCATATAGATAACATATTATACATTTCTTTTTAAAGTCACCAATAATTCTTTCATTAAAAACTGTAATTAAAGGTATCATCGCTTTAAAACCACAAGTTATATTGATTATTACTTTTTCTATTGATTTATTTGTTAGTAATATTTCATTTAATATTGCAAAAGTATTATCAACTCCAGTTTTAACAAACTTTTTAGCATCTCCAACATCGATACCTTCTAAAATCTTGGTAGAAATATTGGACTCAAGAAATCCTAATTTATCTTGGATTAAAGTCCGATTTATCTCTGTAGCAATTAGACAACTAATTGAATGGGTAGATAATAAATAAATTAAATCACTCTCTGGATTAATTTGAATGTAATTATCTCTCTGCATTTGTTCCAAAGAATTTAGTTCTGCCGAAATATCTTTGGATGCGCCTACTTTTTGTTTTATAAGATTCACATAGCTGTTAACAAACTCTTTTACATCTTTATCATCAGCATGAAAATTCTCTATATCGGTTTTCTTAATTTCATTAAACCTGCAAAATAAATTATCATCTTTTCTAATGTGTTTATTAATAACCGAAATTCCCATAGGATTAATAATCAAATTCATAATACATACCTCCTGAATTGTATATGTTTAAATATATTGATTTTTTTAATAGACCCATCAACCTGCTTTGTCTCTTCTACAACCCGCCTTGTCGTGGCATAAACAGGTATCCTTTCGTTTTTCAAACACCAGGAGACTACAGCAAAGCTGACACCAAATTCACCCTGAACTAATACGTAATCTTTCTCAGATGTTTCCTCTTTCAAATACTCCAGAAACGGTTTAAGTAAAATAGTTATTTCACCTTCAGGTTTGATTTGACTCCATTGACTTAGCAATTCCTCCGGCAGTTTCACTACTTTTTCACATCCTAACTTTCCAAATATTTCTTCTTCCTGGTTAGTGGTTAACTTATGTGAAAAAAACAGATGCAATTTCCTTTCAGACATTTCTTTTCCTTAGTTTTTTTTCCCGACAAAACATCTTATCTCCCTATCATTTAATTCATATACAAATTGCTCTTGCTGGTTACCATCAACTCCCTCAATTACTTAATTAATACTATTATGAACCTTAAACTGTCATAACATCCATAATGTAAGGCATAACGTTTCCTTGGATACTTATATGATAAAGTATTATATATTTTTCATGTTACTTTATGTCAAATTCTTTTTTTCTTCTTTCTGGTTTCTATCTGGATGTGATGATCTTAAATGAACAACTAATACCATGGCTGTTTATACTTGGCACCAGTCATTGAAAAGTGTATCAGTAAATTTGGAAAAGAGCTATGAAAATGGAATTCTTATTTTTTTTACAAACTATAATATTTTGTACCCGGAAGGAGCTGTTACTGCAACTTTGAAGAGCAAAATATATTCCAGTGTCCTGTTTTCATGTTATTTAGTAACTGTTGTGTTTTTCTCCAGGATTATTTGGATTTATAGAAATGAAATTGCCCGGGAAGTCAAAATATAAAATATCTTCTATCCTGGGAATCTTACAAATATATTTTTCTGGCTGTGTGTCTTCTTGTTTTTTGAAATATTTCATTGGTTTATATGTCATAATCAGATGTAGAATATTCGGCTGGTAATGGTGGTGGGATTTACTGCAATTCTTAAGCAATCGGAGTTTAGAGAATGTGACGATTACGGGTAATTCGTCGGAATTTAGTGGCGGTGGTATTTACTGCACCTATTCTTCCAGTCCGAGTTTAGTGAACTGTATTTCTTGGAATAATTCACCCTAAGAAGTTGAATTTGGATTTAGTAGTAACCCGAATACAATAACAATAGCTTATTCTGATATTGATGGAGGATAGGAGGGAATAGTAACCAACAATAATGGTACAGTAAACTGGTTAGAAGGTAGGGGGTGACTTCTTCTCACTACTCAGCACTCACTGCTGCAAAGCAGCATAATTCGCCTCTGCATGCAGAAGTCATTTTCGACTTAGTCTCAAAATAAACTTCTGTATCCCTTGAATGCTTGCACCATATAGATATAGATATTTCATTGAGTTTCCTCGCTCAATTTTACCCTTTTCCACTCTTTCATGAGTAAGTTCCTGTTCCCGGATGCCCCTTCGAGCATTACTTCGATCTCGAAGACTTCATCTATCATATAATCTTCTACGCTGTCAAAAAAATCCAGTCCAAGGTATTGCAGAAATGTTACAATCCAACCGGCTAATCCTGATTCGTAGATAACAAGCCTGATCTTCACCCATTGATCTATTGGCAATAACGTGCCGCTTTGCAGCGAATTGCCTCCTGGAGATATATAACTATCCCCAAAGTAAATTATAGAAGTATTTGCCAGATCGCGGATATCATATCCAATTGAACTGCCAGGTCCATTCAGTAATACGATCGCAGAGCCTTGAATTGTTTCAGCTATCAGATGGAGATCAATGTTGCCTAATAAACCGCTCTGAGGTGAAATACTATAAACCTGATCATTATTATTGTCCTGTACTGTTACTTCAGTTACATTTTCACTTGTACAGCTTAAACTTATTAACAAAATTAGTAACCATAAAAATCTTAGATTCTTAATCAACATAGCTTATTCCTCCACATTAAACTTGCATCACCATAAAACTTAGTTTTCATTTATCAAATCACATTAGACTATACAACATAAAATTAATATACCATTTGTGGTTCAAAACTACTATTTGTCAAGTACTTCTTTTTGCTCCTTAAATCCAAACTGCAGAGATTTTATTTACTTCATAAGAAATCTTTTTAAGTTGATCTAAAGAGTGAAAGTCAATAGGAAGACTGCTCTGGCATAGTATTTGCTTTTTGCGATTGACAAAACGATAATCGAAGCTGTACTTCGAAATATCAATGCCACAATAAATAGTAGTAGATTCTACATTTTTAATCATTGTTTTCCTTAATATTTTTTTGGGGGAAAGAAAGTTCTGCTTCTATCCTACCTTCCGATTACTTGAGACTCTAGGCCTAATCAACCTATACGGATTGTAAGCAGGCGATATATTTTTCCTTGGGGTATTTAGTCATCCTGCTTACTTTCACCTTTAACTGCAACACTATTATATTTAATATTTCATGCAAAGATATTTTTAACTTATTTAACGTAGAAGGGAGTGATTTTTTTTCGCAAAAGTGCGAATTTGGCAAAATACTGGCATATATATAATGGGAAGGATATATGGTTTTCATCTGAGTAATTTGGTGAGAGTCCCTTTTCAAGGAGTTTTACATGTCCACTAGCAACTTTCACAATGTAAATGCCAATCGTATATTTGCTTGCGAACTGGCAGATGAGTTTGATTATGAAGATCTGTTAGAAAACCTGCGATCAGCTCTTTCTGAAGTTCCCGTAGATTATACTTTTGACGGAAATGATCCGCATGAACTTCGTAGTTATCCATCTCGGGTAATCACAGGTCTGGCTCTCAGCAAGAGCTATCAGAATTTCTCTGTTGATCTGGAGTTATCCATTATTATCCGTTCTGGCTATTATGCCGGTTGCAATCTGGACTGGGATCTGGTCTATAAGATTGAAGGCGAACCTGTCTTTGAGACGGAGTTTTATGAACCGATCAGGGATTATTCTGCCTGCTCGGAACGCATGGCACTCTATAAAAGCGAGTTAGCTCGTAAATGGGCAGAAAGAGCTGAGAGTAAGCTGATCAGGCAAGTAGAAGATATTTTTCGTCAGTTCAGTACCCCCTTGCGAGTAGCTGCCAGGTTTTCTAATGGGGAAACCATTCATGAGAAAGCAGGATAACGTCTTAATACTATTAATTAACTAGTAACCAATTAACCATTTGAGGGGCTTTTCAGCTCTATTTACAACAATAGAATAGTAGTGTTGTAACTATTTATCACTTTATTTAACAATTTAACCTAGGAGGACGCATGAAACTAATTCCACGCAACAGGCAGCTAGATCTGCGAGTGATTGATCATATCAAGTATGAAAATAATCGAAATGGTCTGGCAGGACATTCCCGCCGTAACCTGCGTACCATCGGTCAGCAGTATAATGACTATCTGGCTCGCAGTCGCCAGAAAGTCAGTGAACAGTCAATAGCAGATTTTCTGGTAGAGATTAAATACCAGCAGGCAGCCACTACCTGGAACCTTTCCCGCCAGAACCTGAAGAAGCTTATCAAGCACCAGCCTGGTATCAGAGAAAACTACCTGGGACGGATGATGGTAGATGAGATATTTTCTGAGATCAAGCCGGTCAAACAGGATAAGAAAGTACTTAAATATCTTAATTCTGGTCAGGTGCAGAATCTGATAGAAGGATCAGAACATACACTGGGTATGATCTTCGATTTTCTTTTCAAAACAGGCTGCCGCATCTCAGAACTGACCAGCATTAGATTAATGGATATAACACCTGCTGAGCAGGTAGAGATCAAACTTGTTGGTAAAGGCAATAAACAGAGGACGGTATTCATTGACCATCAGCTATATAAAGGCCTCAGACAAGAATTTCAAGGAGAGTACTATTTGTTTGAAAACAGCAGTCATCATCGATTGGATCGATCCAACCTCTATCGTAAAATCAAGGCAGCAGGTCAGGAAATACTGGGTCAGGAAATCCATCCCCACCTGTTGCGTCATTCCACAGCTAACTATCTTTTAAAGACCTGTCACAAGACAGCCAAATACGTAGCTGAATATCTTGGTCATGCCAATCCAGCCACGCTTCTGGAAATGTACATTCACGAACAGCCCGGCTCGGAAGTAGTGGATCTGTTTCAGCCCGAATTTGCCAGCAGTGTCTGATCAGGCTTTAAATATCAGGAGCAATTTTACCAGAGCCTGACTACTTTTTTTTACAACAACAAAATAAGGAGGAGATTATGCTAATCTGCCCAAAGCTGCAAAGAATTCTGCTTGTGTTACTAAGACATGTAGCAGAAGCTATCTGCCGAAACCTGGACACTATTTTTGGCCACAGAAGAGATTATTAATACTAAAACACTAAGATAGGAGTTTACCCGATGAAAACAACCCAAATGCCTCTTTTAAGCGAGATCCTAACAAGGATGGATAGTACTCATGATACTGAAAATCCCCGAGACCCACGTCGACACACAATTGCTTATTCAAACACGAGAACGATTATCAAATACATTGCCAGCGATGTGATATTATTGGCGTATGGATGTAATCCCGGCAATGGGATCGTGATCTTCAAAAAGAACCATGGTCTGATCGCCTATGGCTGCTATCTGGATAGTTTCCCCGCCGGAAAAGACTATCCCTGTTATCACTGGAAGAGTATGAGTATCGAAAAAGCCATTACCCGCATCAAGCTGGATATCTGGGATACTGCCGGATTTTTAGAAGAAGTAGATTTTATCGATGCTCCGGTAAATGAATGGCAGGAATTAGCCTGCGGTGAAATCGAATTTACTTCTTACAACAGCGGTAATATTAAGATCAGTGACTTTATGAGAACCTACAAAAAAATGATTTCCAGCTGTTTTTACTCCATTCTGAGATTGAAGTCCGGCAGATTACGGGTAGAAATTGACGGCAGTTATTGTCCTTACGAGCAACTTGCCGAAGCAATTCAGTTCTTTCGCTCCCAGACCGATAGCCGAGAAACTACGACAGGACAGTTACCAAGACTCTACTATTGGAGAAAAGTCCTTTCAGTATCAGACCTTGATGAAGAGATATTTCAGGAACTTAAAGTCCAGACAATTGTCCAGAAAATGAGCAAAGCTTTCTAAGGAATTATTATGGGCTATTTCAGCAATATGTCACTGGATATCTGTATAGATAAGATAGACGAGTTCAAGGGTCTTTTAGCTGAGGTGAAAATGAAAGTTTCTTCTGGAATAGCGGAGGACTGGGAGCAGGAACTTGATCTGCTGTTTCTTGATGACTACAATTGCCTGATTTGTGATGAATATTATGCGAAATGGTACTATGATCAGGTATGGCTGCTCCGGATTGCTTTGTTTGCAGCTGATGGTGAAGTGGAATTTACCGGAGAAGACGGAGAACGCTGGGGATATTATATCGAAAATCAGTCAGTATTTGTGATGAACTATCAAAGAGTCAAAGGTGATAAACTAACTGCGCCAGAGCAGTAAGAACCTTAAACAAGAATCTATTAACAATTGAAGCCGGAGCAATCCGGCATTTTTATTTATAAGGAGAAATAATGAGAGCTAAACAACTTAAAGAAGCTGTCAAATTTGCTATCAAAAATAAATATCCCCTTCTGATCAAGGGAGCACCTGGTATTGGTAAAACCGACATAGTAACACAAGCCTGCCAGGAAACAAACACAGAATTGATCCTTTCACATCCGGTCGTATCTGATCCCACCGACTTCAAGGGTCTGCCCTTTCCCGTGAAAGGAGAACACAAAGCAACATTTTTGCCATTTGGTGATCTGCTCCGGCTTATTGAAGCAACGAAACCGACTGCGTTTTTCCTTGATGACCTTGGTCAGGCTTGTGCTAGTGTACAAGCCAGTGCGATGAACTTATTGTTAGCGCGCAGGATCAATGGTCATAAAGTCTCTGAACATGTCGTATTCATGGCTGCTACTAACAGGAGACAGGATCGAGCTGGTGTGCAGGGAATTTTAGAACCGGTAAAGAGTCGATTTTCAGCTATTCTGGAACTGGATGTGGTAACCGATGACTGGGTGGAATGGGCAATTGAGAACGATATGCCAGTGGAACTGCTGGCTTTTATCAGATTCAGACCTAATATGCTGCATGATTTTACTCCAACAGCAGCTATCATCAACTCACCTAATCCCAGAACTATTGCCAATGTTGGCAAGATGATGAAGGCAGGTCTTCCTAAAGATGTGGAATACGAAATGATATCGGGCGCTGCCGGGGAAGGTTTTGCTGCCGAGTTTCTGGGTTTTTTAAAGATCTATCAGGACCTGCCTGATATTAAACAACTGATAGCAAGTCCTGATAAGATTGCCGTCCCTCGTGAACCATCTATGCTGTTTGCTATCTGCGGTGCTTTGAGTGCCAAAGCAAACAAAAAGAACTTTTCCCAAATAATCAGATATACTGAGCGAATGCCAGCGGAATTCCAGGTACTGCTGATCAAAGACACTATCAAAAGAAACAAGGTTTTGGCAAATACCGAAGAGTTTACCCAGTGGGCAGTCAAGCACTCTGATGTGATCTTGTAATAAGGAGGAAAAATGTCACTTAATGAAAAAGCTATGCTTGTCCATCTGAATATCAGTTTCTGGACAGCGAGAAAATATGACCGGAAAATATCCCGGGAAATAGAGATTCAATACAATGCAGACGAAGCAGGTAGATATAATAAGATACTCATTGCCAATGAATATTTGGCAAATATCAGAAAAATGGTCTCTGCTGCCCGGACATTCCATTATGAAAACACTCTTCCCTGGAATGATAATGGTGGAAGACTATTGCCGGCAGCCAATTATTTTAACTATGTGAAAGCAATGCAAAACCTGCAGGCTGATTTTGATAGAGAAACGGCTAATTTCATCAGAGTTTATCCTGACTTGAAAAATGAGGCAAAACTCAGATTGAATGGCATGTTCGACGAGGAAGACTATCCTGATATATCCACTCTGCGTACTAAATATGCGTTTTCAAGTCAGGTTACTCCTGTACCCGAAGCAGAGGACTTTCGGGTTAAGTTGAATGACAGTGAAGTTGATTCCATCAAGCAATCTATCGAGAGACAGGTTCAGAATTCAACCAGGGAAGCCATGAATGATCTCTGGAACCGGCTCTTTAGAGTAGTCAATCACATGGCAGAAAGGTTAGCAGATCCGGATAATAAGTTTAAGAACAGCCTGGTAGATAATATCGTTGATCTCTGTGACCTGCTGCCCCGGCTTAACATCACCAGCGATCCAAAGCTGGAAGATGCTCTGCTTGAAGTAAGACAGAAACTTACTGCTAATGATTCGCAAATTCTGAGAGATAATGATGTGGTCAGAACAAAAACTGCCGCAGAAGCTCAGAAGATACTCGATAAAATGAAACACTATCTGCCGGCAGCTTAGGAGAAAATATGGGTCAATACTACAAAATAATAAATCTTGATAAACAGGAATACCTCAGTCCTTATACTTTCAATAATGGTGCCAAGTTGATGGAATTCAGCTGTAGCAGAGCTGGTGTTTTAACAGCACTTGCTTTGCTGCTGGCAGATGGTAATGGTCGTGGAGGAGGTGATCTTCATTCTGCGAATCCAGTTATCGGATCCTGGGCAGGTGACCAGATCGTGATTGCCGGGGATTATGCTGATGACGAAAAGTTTCTGGGTAAAGAGCAGCTGGTTAAATACAAAATGCTGCAGGAAAACGAAAATGCCAATTTGTACTCTTATGCTGGGGAATATTTTAATGATATTTCAGAAAAGGCACTGGAAGCTATGCTGGATGATGAGTTTGTCTTTGATATATATAAAGAAGCAAATCTTCGCAGTCAGACAAAATCCGTGTTTGAAAGGGTTGTGCAGAAGAAAAAACAGCAGAATCTCCTCAAAGCTGAGGCAGGTTAGTTATGAATACCGAAAAGAAACTTATCAAAGCAAGAGCGGGGCTGGTTCTATCCAGTCCCTTCTTTGCATCAATTGCCCTTCATCTGAAACTGGAAGAAGATAAAAAGTGTGAAACTGCTTATACTGATTCCGTCATACTGGGCTATAATCCAGAATTCATTGAATCGCTATCCGATGCCGAAGTGAAAGCAGTTATCTGTCACGAAGTGCTCCACATTGCCATGCTGCATCCGTTCAGGAGAAATAACCGTGATCCAGAGAAATGGAACATTGCCTGTGATTATGCCATAAACCAGATTGTAAAGGATGCCGAATTTATACTGCCGCAGGGAGCTTTGCTGGATAGCAGATTCAAAGATATGGAATCTGAGGTTATTTACAGTAAACTTCCAGAAAAGACTCAGCTTCCAGCTAAGGCAGTTATGATTGGTGATGTGAAGGATTACAGGCAGGATATGAGTAACAAAGAATCACTTTCTGCAGCTCAACAGGAGAAGAACTGGAAGATAACCCTGACAAGTGCTGCTACTATTGCCAAAGCTCAGGGTAAGTTGCCGGGAGGATTAGACAGGATGATCCAGGAAGTACTGGCACCCAAGCTATCATGGCAGGAAATATTGTCGGGTTTTGTTACTCAGAATGCCAGGAATGATTATAACTGGAAACAACCTAATAAGAGATACATTCATTCAGGATTATATCTTCCCGATCTCAATGTTCCAGATCTGGGGACCATAGCAGTAATTATTGATACCAGCGGATCAGTATCACAAAAAGAACTGAGAATTTTCGCCTCAGAGCTGCGTGCAATACTAACTATCTATCCTGGAACTGAGATCGAAGTTATATATGTTGATACGAAAGTAGCACATACAGAAACTGTGAATATATACGATTTAGAGCTTCATGCCAAGGGTGGGGGTGGAACAGATTTCAAGCCTGGGTTTGAGTATATAGAAAATGAGCAGATTATACCGTCCTGCGTAATCTACTTCACTGATGGCTGGTGCAGGTCTTTCCCTCAACCACCGGAATTTCCAACATTGTGGGTATTGACTGATAGAACAGGCTTTTCTCTTCCTTTCGGGGAAGTGATTTACATCGAATGAGCAACGGGATTAAGTTCCCGTTGCTCTAGTTTCACTCTAATAAATTTTTAGCTATTAGCCAATTTGAATAATCTTGGAGAAAAGGCTTAGTGATGAAGAAGGCAATGAATAATCAAAAACACCTGAGAAAGGGATTAATTACTGACCTTGATATCGCAAAAATCTCTCAGGAGAACACAAATTCGGTTAAGATTCTATACTTCTTGAAAAGCTAAGTTGTTTGAGAGATTGGCGTGAAATCGAACAATCCCTTCCGCATGGATGTCAGAAATGGAAAAAATTTATTGACAGAGTATGAATTAAGAAAATAAAAGAGATTAATAAAATGTTGATGTTTATCAAGGTATAGTAAAGAAATAAATTCATGTGGAAATCGTATTAAGAAAAGATAAAATAGTATATTTTTCTGAGTAGTGTGTGAAATAGTAAATTTTCAGAAAAATAGAATCAGGAGGGGAATTTGTCATGAGAATACTAAAAGCATGTGTTTTATTTTTGTTTATATTTTTAACTGCACAAATTCAATGTGAATGTTTTGAATTGATTGAAGAAGATTATTCTAATAATTTTGTTTTGTTAGTTGACAAAAGTGGTAGTATGCAAAATAGTATTGATGATTTGAAAATGGGAGTTGAACACTTTATCAACAAAATGAAAAATAATGATAAAGGCCTGATAGTCAGTTTTTCAAGTTCAATTGAAATTCATGAAACATTTTCAAGCAATACTTCCACTTTGGTTAGATCATTAAGATCAATTGAAACGGGAGGGAATACCAGGTTATATGATGCTATTGTGAGAGCGACTTCTGAATTACAAAAACAGGATGGTAATAAAATTATTGTATATTTCACAGATGGGTACGATACGGGAAGTTTATTATCGCTAAGTGAAATTGAGAAGATAAATGTTTCAGAAGGGATTTATATATATGGAATTGGGATGGGCGATGTAAATGTGCAAGGCTTAACTCGTTTATCAAAAATAACTAACGGAGAATTTGTAATTTCCAATGACAGTAGTGATTTAAAAGATATTTACACTAATATTATAATGTCTTATAATAAAAAGTACCAAAATATGAAGGAAACATGCAAGGTTACTGTTTTATCAATCCCGGATAGAAAAAGAGTTACAATCAATGGTGTAGATTATGGTGAAACACCTTTGAATTTAGACTCATTTCAAACAGGTAAGAACAATGTTGCTGTTCAGTTTGCTAATGGCAAAGCAGGTTGCAGTTTTCTAACAAAATTAGGATATAGAACTATTATCACTTTGCGAGAAACTGATATTGGTAAAGATTTGATTGTAACTTCCAATTTGCCAGGAAGTTACGTTTTTATAGACAGTGTATATGTAGGAATAACAAGTTACAAGGTGCTCCGCGGTGTAACTATTCAGAAAATGTTTATCGATAAAGATCAACTATGTATCAAGGATTTAAGTGTTGGAAACCACAAACTTGAAATTATCGGAATCCCTGAAATAGAATGGGGAAGTGATCAGAAAAGAGAATTCAATATCGAAATTATGGAAGACGGACCAGGAGAATTGTGTATATATGTCCCAATTCTCAAAAGAAAAGATAATATCGTAACTAATATTGCTAATGTAAATGAAATCAAAACTTCTAATGATCCATTTGATGAATTGGATAAAGAAGTATTTGAAAAAACAGGAGTTAAAAATGAATAAAATTATTGTTATCGCTTTTATGATCATAATCTTAAGTGGATGCTCGGTGAATAAAAACCAGGATCCATTTTCGGAATTGTATGATGCTGTCGCTGATTTACAAGAATTAGGCACACCGGCAGTAGTTGTTGAATCACAATCGGCGAGAAGGGATATCTTGAGAGAAAATTTAGATGGTTTAGGTAAGGCTGCCTTAACTGCTCAATTAGAGGCAAAAGTGAGTAAGTTACAAAGAGGTTACCTTGAAGAAACTACCGATCTGGATGGAAGTGAAGTAAACGCGACATTCTTACAGGTATGGAAGGCAACTTCCAATAATATTATCACAGGATCCAGTATTTTTGGTAGTCCTATTATAATCAAGGAAAAGGGTCACTTTTCTGGTGCAGCTGTAATGTATATTAATCCCAAAATTTTTAATCAATCCTTTAATGATGGCTTGCAGGGACATAAGGAGTATACCAGATGGAGATCTTCAGAGGCTTTTAAAGAGCTTGAAAAAGAAGAGCAAAAATTCGAAGACTACAAAGAAAAGTACGAAAGTAAACGGTAGCAAAGTTAAACCCAAAGTCCATTACTGGGCTTTGGGTTATTATTTTTCTATTTGTTATTAATATGAAAGAGATGGTATGAATATAAGAAAATTGGTATACAAAAAAAATGATAGTAATATATCATATATATCTGTTAAAAATATTTTTGGTATATATTTAATACTGATAATCCATATGATATTAGCCACAGGATGCGCTTCAACTAGAAATACCGGAAAATTTGAAGAGATTGGGAGGGGATACCCACGATGGTTTATTTATCAGTCTGAGAATCCTGAATTAGTAGTAGGTTTTACTCGTAACGGCAAGGGTCTGCAGAGAGATGCTGAGATTAGATATTGTGGTTATCACAAAGGTTTTTCAATTCAGGGTGTATTGTATGTATATCCCAGTGGCGATTTCAATTTTTCTGACTATCATTTTTATTATGAGCAGCAAGAATTAGAC
>JAVCDJ010000013.1 GCA_030765845.1 Candidatus Stygibacter australis | reverse complement strand
TAATTCGGCTAAAGAAGAAGGTGGTGGGATTTACTGCAGCTATTTTTCCAGTCCGAGTTTAGTGAATGTAACGATTACGGATAATTCGGCGGGAGAAGATGGCGGTGGGATTTACTGCATTGATAAGTCCAATCCGAGTTTAGTGAATGTGACGATATCGAATAATTCGGCGGGAGAAGATGGCAGTGGGATTTACTGCAGCTATTCTTCCAGTCCGAGTTTAGAGAATGTGACGATATCGAATAATTCGGCGGGAAAAGATGGCAGTGGGATTTACTGCTTGCGTTCCAGTCCGAGTTTAGTGAATGTGACGATTACGAATAATTCGGTTTATGGTGATGGTGGAGGTATAAACTGCTATTGGAATTCCAGTCCGAGTTTAGTGAATGTAACGATTACGGATAATTCGGCTGATGGAGAAGGTGGTGGGATTTTCTGCTGGGATCATTCCAGTCCGAGTTTAGAGAATGTGACGATATCGAATAATTCATCTGTATTGGCTGGAGGTGGGATTTACTGCGGTAACTCTTCCAGTCCAAGTTTAGTGAACTGTATTTTTTGTAATAATTCACCCCAGGAAGTTTTCTTCAAGGAGGATTATGATCCAAATACAATAACAATAGCTTATTCTGTTATTGATGGAGGAGTGGAGGGAATAGAAACCAACAATAATGGGACAGTTAACTGGTTAGAGGGTAATATTGATGCTGATCCATTATTCTTGGATGCTTTGGTGGGGGATTATCATCTGACAGAGGATTCACCCTGCATTGATACTGGTATTGCTTATTTTGAGTTTATTGATAAAGTCTTAATTGATTTAAGTAAAGATGAATATTCTGGTTCTGCGCCTGATATGGGGGCTTATGAATAAGGTATGATCGAGACTGACGAATTGAAAATTGAAAATGTAATGTAAGAAAAGAATATTTACCACGAAAGCCACGAAATTACGCGAAAAAATATAATGTAAGAGTTTAAGCAACGAATAGCTTTCATATATTACAGCTCATCAAGACAAAACGAACAAAACGAACTGAAGACGTATAAGACAGGAATTAAATGTAAGAATTATTTAGCCGCAAACAACCGCGAACAATTTAATGAAATACCAGCCAAGTTTTTGTCACACTTTCACATCTCTTGTTGCGCCGTAATCTGATGAAGGCGAATCGCACCCTCAATTTTTCTCTGTGATCTCTGTGCCTCTGTGGTGAAATTTCTTACATTACATTTAATTTTACATTCTTGTCAGCCTATGGCTGATTACATTTTCAATTTTCCATTATTCTCCCCTTCACCCCTTCTCACTTACTCACTTCTCACTTCTTTCGTTCTTCAATTATCTGAATGAAATTCATTAATCTTGACATGATATGGGGAGATAGTAAAATTTTACGGAACTAAATAATGTTGTAAATGGGAGAATAATATGTTGCTTCATACTAAATTTTTACAGATGGCAAAAATTCAGGGGAAAAAGACAGCAGTTATTGATACTGCGACTGGTAAGACCTATACTTATGATCTGATGCTGATAGCTTCGCTGATCCTTAAAGGGCGGTTTGACCGGATTGAGGGGAAATATCTGGGCATTATGCTGCCCACTTCTGCTGGATGTCATCTGGGAGTGATAGCCACTCTGATGTCCGGGAAAATACCTGTGATGATCAATTACAGTACAGGAGCTATTGAAAATAGTATTTATGCCCAGGAGAAATGCGGTTTTGAGACGATAATCACCAGTAAAAAGCTGCTGGAGAAATTACGGCTGGAACCACTTCCGGAAATGATCTATATAGAAGATATCCTGGAAAAGGTGAGTAAAATAGAAAAGGTTATAGCAGCATTGCATAGTAAACTGCCCTATAAAATTTTGAAGAACTATATACATAAGGGTGATCCCGATGAACCATCTGTGATACTTTTTACCTCAGGGAGCGAGAAAGACCCTAAGGCGGTGCAGCTTACGCATAATAATATCTGGCACAATGTGCGGGAATTACCTGATTTTGTCGGAATGGCGAAAGATGAGATATTTGCCGGGACATTGCCCTTGTTCCATGTGTTTGGAATCACAGCAACTTTCTGGCTGCCGCTATTGATGGGGACAACAGTGGTTACTTTTGCCAATCCGCTTGATTATAAACTGATCGTGGATAAGATACGAGAGCTTAAGATCACCGTGATGATAGGGACACCGACCTTTTTTGCCGGTTATCTTAAGAAATGCAGTCCGGGAGATTTTGACAGTATCCATATAGCCGTAACCGGAGCCGATAAATTAAATGACAAATTGCGCTTAACCTATCTGGAAGATCATGGAATTAAGGTTTTAGAGGGTTATGGTGCCACTGAGACGAGTCCTGTGGTATCTTTGAATACCTTTGAGAACTATCGTCCGGGTAGTATTGGCAAGCCAATACCCGGAGTGCAGGTGAAGATAGTTGATACTAATACCGGGGAAGAAGTCCCACGCGGAGAGGAGGGCAAGATACTTGTGAAGGGTGAGATGGTGATGATGGGTTATCTGGGTGATCTGGAACAGACAACCTTGCATATCAGGAATGGCTGGTATGATACCGGTGATATGGGAGTGCATGATGAAGAAGGTTTCATGTGGCATAAAGGCAGGCTGAAACGCTTTGTGAAAGTAGGCGGAGAAATGGTGTCACTGGTGCGTACGGAAGAAATACTCACTAAGCTATTACCAGATGATGTGTACTGCTGCGTGGTGGATGTACCTAATCCTACCAAGGGAGCTGATGTGGTGGCAGCTATCGCCAATGGAAATTTTGATCAGAAGGAGGTATTGCATCAATTAAAGAAACTATTACCAGCGATCGCAGTGCCCAAGGAATTTTATGTGGTAGATGATCTGCCCTTGATGGGAAGTGGTAAAGTGAATTTCAGAGAGGTGGAGCAGATCTGCCGTAAATTAAGAAAACAAAAAAAGAAATAAGGAAGGATGTGGATGTTACTGCAGAACCGGTTTGTGACAGCAGCTAAGAAATACGGAAAGAGGATTGCTATCTATGATGTGCTGAGCGGAAAAGAATATAGTTATGAAAGGCTATTGATAGCCGCTCTGCTGCTTAAGGGCAAGCTTGAGAGCGTGAAGGGGACATATCTGGGGATCATGATACCAACTACAGCAGGATGTCATATAAGCATATTGGGTGCTTTAATGGCTGGCAAGGTGCCGGCTATGATCAATTACAGTACCGGAGCTATTGACAATTGCAATTATGCCCAATCTTTGTGCGGCGTGGAGCATGTTCTCACAAGTAAGGGTCTGCTTAAGAAACTAAATCTGCCAGGTCAGCCTAATTTTATCTATATAGAAGATATATTAAAGCAAATAACCAAGATAGATAAGCTCAAGGCAGCGCTATTGAGCAAGCTGCCAGCCGGGCTCCTGGGAAATTATATTCATCAGGGGAATGATGATGATAATTGCGTGATACTATTCACATCCGGTAGTGAAAAAGACCCAAAAGCTGTCCAACTTACGCATAATAATATCTGGCATAATGTGCGGATAATCCCTGATCATCTGGGTATGGTCGATGGAGAAGTATTTGGCGGTTCATTACCCTTATTCCATGTGTTTGGCTTAACGGCAACCTTCTGGCTGCCGATCTTGAAGGGTTACAGTATTGTGGCATTTGCCAATCCGCTGGATTATAAAACAATTGTAAGCTCGATCAGGAAATATAAGATCTCCGTATTGGTGGGAACTCCCACCTTTTTTAACGGCTATCTTAAGAAAGCGGAAAAGGGCGATTTTGAATCTGTGCATCTGGCCATCACTGGAGCAGATAAATTACCGGAAAAAATGCGCTTAAATTACTTGAATAATCATAACGTGCAGATACTGGAAGGTTATGGAACTACGGAAACCAGCCCAGTTGTATCAGTGAATACCTATGAAAATTCGCGTCCCGGCAGTATCGGCAAGCCAATACCGGAAGTGCAGGTGAAAGTGATCGACCGGGAAACTGAGCAGGAACTGGCAGCAGGCGAGACTGGTAAGCTGCTGGTGAAAGGTGCCCTTGTGATGAAGGGTTATATGGGAGATGTGGAAGATACCAGTCTTCATATCCGTAATGGCTGGTATGACACCGGGGATATGGCAATGATAGATGAAGATGGCTATATCTGGCATAAAGGCAGACTGCGTCGATTTATCAAAGTCGGGGGAGAGATGGTTTCCCTGGTGCGTACAGAGGATGTGCTCAGCAAGTATCTGGATGAGGATATTAATTGCTGTGCAGTGGGCATTCCTGATGAGATCAAAGGCTATCAGATCGTGGCAGCAGTTGATGCGGATGGGATAAATAAAAAAGACCTGATCCATAAACTAAAGAAAGAATTACCACCTATTGCTATTCCCAAAGAAATTTATCATATTCCGGATATCCCTTTAATGGGCAGCGGAAAAGTAAATTTCCGGGAAGTGGAACGGATCTGCCGTGAGATGCATAAAAAGAATAGAGAGAAATAATAATTTGAGAAATAGATGCTGATAGAATTACTGAAACCGTATTATGATACAGAGATATTCGGGCTGACTTTATTTAATGTAGTCCAGTATATAACCTTTAGATTTGTGATCGCTTTTATTACCAGTCTGGTGATCACACTGGTGCTGGGACCTCTTTTCATCAAATTATCACGCAAGATCAATTATAGTGAAGATGTGAGTGGCTATCTGTGTGAAGTGGGTCACGATTGCAAGATCGGCACACCCAGTATGGGTGGCTTGATCTTCCTGAGTGGTACTTTGATCTCGTCTTTGCTTTGGAGTGACCTTAAGAATGTGTATGTACTGATACTCTATTTTGCAGTGATCTGGCTGGGGACGCTGGGATTCATAGACGATTATCTGAAAAACGTGAAGAAATATAAAGCTGGCCTGATAGCAAGATATAAGCTGATCGGGCAATTAATACTGGGGCTGGCAATAGCATTATATCTTTATAAATATCACCAGGGATCGATTAGTTTAACGAGCATTAATATTCCCTTTTTCCGGCATCTGATGATCAATCTGAAGTGGGTGTTCATTCCTTTTGTGGTCTTTATGATAGTTGCCACCAGTAATGGTACAAATCTCACAGACGGTCTGGATGGACTCGCTACGGGTTCATCGGCAATAGCCCTTCTCGGATTGGCAGTGATGGCATATCTTAAGGGTAATTTCCGTTTTGCTGATTACCTGCTGCTGGATTATATCCCTGAGGCGGCAGAACTCACGGTATTTATTTCCGCCCTGCTGGGAAGTCTTATGGGCTTTTTATGGTTTAATTGCAAGCCAGCTCAGATATTTATGGGTGACACGGGTTCGCTGACCCTGGGTGGAGTGATGGCGATCACTGCTGTGATGCTGCGGGAAGAGATATTCCTGGTGATAGTGGGAGGGGTGTTTGTAATGGAAGCATTATCTTCCTTATTACAGATACACTATTACAAATATACAAGGCGAAGAACAGGGACACCGAAGCGATTATTTCTAATGGCTCCGCTTCATCATCACTTTCAAAAGAAAGGATATTCTGAGGAAAAGATAGTAGTACGGTTCTGGATAATATCTATATTGCTATTAGCAGTTGCTCTTTCAACTATCAAGCTGCGCTGAACTGGGTATCAGGCAGGTAAATATAGCACCGTCAGCGTAATTCTGAACCGAAATTTCTCCACCAAAGTGCTTTTCGATTATCGTTTGCGCCAGGAATAAGCCCATGCCAGTACCTTTATCTCCTTTCGTGCTAAAATAGGGTAAAAATACATTATCTAAATTCTCGCCTTTGATCCCACCAGCATTATCCTTCACATTTATGATTATATGATCTTCAGTTGCTTGAGCAAGTATTTCAATAACTCCGGTTCTGTTTTCAGATCCATTCAAGGCATCAACAGCATTATTGATCAGGATAAGCATCACCTGGATGATTTCATTGATCTTGCCCTTGAGGATAATCCCAGGTTTAATATCAATTCTGAGATCAATATCATATTTTTTAAGACGTCTGCCTACTAATGCCTGCAGGGGTCCATCAATCTCAGACAATTCGAAATCTGTATCATCAGTCTGGGGTGAATAGAAGTTTCTGAAATCATTAAGAATATTATTCATATCAGTGACGACAATGGAGATATTACCGATAGATTTCTGGAGGAATTCTTCATCCAGGGCATCATAATCCCAGGCATCCATGAGAGCAGAGGATAATACTGATATCTGGTTTAAAGGCTGTTTCCATTGATGGGTAATGGCTGCTATCATTTCTCCTAATTGAGCATGGCGTGATTGCAGTATCAGCATCCTATTGCGTTCTTCCACTTCCTTAACTGCTTTTTCCACCTCAAATTCCAGCTTTTCCTTGTGACCCAAGAGCTTTTTCCTGCTCTGATTAAGGTCATAGAATACGCTTTCCAGAGGATTTTTGATACCGGCAATAATAATGGCTTTATAGATCAGGAAAAATGAGATGATCTTGAAGATATGACCTGTCATGATAGTAGTATCATACACTAAATGGTAAATAGAGAAAAAGACTTCAGAAATAATCGAGGCTAGTATTGCCAGGATCATTAATTTCCAGAGATTCGGTTCAAATTTACTTCTATTTTTCCAGAGATTATAGATAGCTACAAGCAGTATGACAATTATAATCAGTTCACTGATCTTCTTGAAAGCAGTTAGTCCCGTTTCATATAAATAACAATCAGGGAAGACGTGCCAGTAGAATATCGATAGTATAGCGAGAACGATATATATATGAAATAATGAAACAATTTTGAGGAGATTCAGTTTTCTGCCCAGATAGAAAGGAGCCAGGAAAAAGGAAATACTCTGTAGATAACGGGCAGCAATCCAAAGCTGGGTAGGAATATTAGCCTTTTGTTCATCAGGCAGGGGTATAATAGAGAGACCCTGATATGAGAAAGAATGCAGCAGATCAAGAAATCCCACAAAGATAAGAGCAATCCCAATGAAAAGCAGATAATTATTATTTATCACTTTTCTGGTATTCCAGGTGAACATGAATATGGCAAAGGTGATAACTATACTAAAGATCTCACTCATAGTATGGAATAAGAGAAAATTTAATCTACTGATCGCAAACAACAAAATCAGAGCGATAATACTTGAAAAGTACTGCCTGATCATTATCTTTGACAAACTATTGCTCCCTGATCAATCTATTTCTTCCGGTAACAGGCTTTTGGCGATGTTTCTGATGAAAGGCTTCACTCCAGAAGTGAACTGCCCTATTTCCTGTTTACTGTTTTCAAGGGCATTTTGCCAGGCAGGACCAAAGCCTGGAGACTGAGCAGTGAGAATATCAATAGCTTTTTGATAGATAGCCAGTTGCTGCAATTCTGCTCTTGAGGCTTTTTGAGAGAGTGCATCAAGTGATTTTTGCAAGTTACTATTGGTCTTTCCCAAGTCTTTTATCTTGTTTTTCATAGCAGCTACAGATTCCAGTTCCACTTCCAGTCTATCCTGCAGCATCTGCTTTTGACGAGTAATTTCTTTGCGCAGTTTACGGCTGTTGCCATTTCCCCTGAAAACAAAATAAACAGTCAGCAGCAAACCAATAGCCAGACCTATGGCAAACGAAGGGAGATTAATATTAAAAGATATTTCCTGCATAATTCTTCCTTATTTATGTTTTGACAATTCAATAATTTTAAGCAGCAAAGCCCTAAGATCAAGTCCTACAGCTTTGGCTGCCATTGGTGTAAGACTCAGAGACGTCATTCCCGGGAGGGTATTCACTTCCAGGAAATAGAACTTATCCCCATCATAGCGGAAATCTATTCGACTATAGACTTTACATCCCATTGTATTAAAAATGTCAAGCGCATATTGCTGAATAGTTTCTTTTTCTAATTCGGTCAGGTCTGCGGGGCAGATATATTCCGTATTACCATGGGTATATTTATTGGCGAAATCATACCAGCCCTGATATGGTTTGATCTCTACCACAGGCAGTGCTTTATCATCCAGAATAGTTACTGTCAATTCTCTGCCCGGAATAAATTTTTCACAGAGCAGCCAGTCGTTATGTTTCCAGGCATCGGTCATGGCTTCGGTTAATTCTGATTTTTCCTTTACAATACTTATGCCCACAGAAGAGCCGGAAGAATTAGGTTTCACCACTAAAGGTAATCCCGTGAAATTAATGATCTCTTCCTCAGAATAAAAGTCAGATTTATTGAGGTAAACCCGTGAAGGGACAGGAATATTTAATTGAGTAGCCAGATCAAGAGCAGTATTTTTATCCATCGCCAGCTGACAGGCTTCTGAGCCTGAGCCGGTAAACGGCAGGTCATGAGATTCCAGGTGGTTCTGCAAACTTCCATCTTCACCAGCAGCACCATGAAGTCCCATAAATATCATGTCTGGCTGGGCACTTTTCAGATGAGCGATCAGAGCAGTCCAGTCAGTAAAATCTGCCGGATCAAGTATTTCTGCTATCATCTCATCAGATTCCAATGCAGACTTGATCGTGTGGGATGTAAGCAGCGATATTTCACGTTCCGCTGAAATCCCTCCACCCAGTATTATTATTTTTTCCATGACTAACTCAATATCAACTATCAATAAAAGTCAAGAAAAACCTGATATTACCCTGAATTTATCTTAATCCAAACTCAGCTTCAACTTCCTTTTATCAGGAAATTCTTCCGGCATGGGTCCTGTGAAAGATATTTCCTGGCTCGCTTCATCCCAGTTAAATGGTTCGTCGGAATAAAGATTATACCATTTATCTTTATTATTATCCAGGAATAATTGTACATCACTTGAGGCTATTTCATGATGCTTAATACTTGCCGCTGCACGTAACATAGTGCTTTTCAGTTCAAGGTCCCTTACCATAACAAGATAACGGTAATAAACACTATCTATCCTTGACATTTCCAAAGCAACTCCCACTGTGTTATTGAAGTATTCAATGAAGTGGGGTTTTGGTAAGCTGGGATTTGAGATTTCTTGAGCAAATTGAGGATAGGGTAACTCAGAAATAGCAATGTATTGCTTGAAAGCCCTGAGACTGAAATTGATTATTTGACTTGCTTTCAATAAGGGAGGATTGGCGTTTCTGATATCTTCCAGATCAACTTTATAATCAAGAAAGCCATAAGGAGAATCCAGCATGGAAACCGTGTAAGAAGCTTCAATATTATATTCATAGACATAAGCATTACGAAAGCTCAGAGCTTCCCAGCTTAGGGCAGGTATCCCATTGAGCAATTTTTCATAAGAAGGATCAAAATCCTGCTTATAATTGAGCATTTTCTGGCAGGTATCCTGCGAAAGCTGCATCAAAACAGAGCTTGTGAGTTTCATGATCATAGAATCGCTTTCTTCCAGCATTCGATTAGTTATATCAAAGGTCTTTAACAGCATATCAATTGCTTCATCTTTATCACCAGTCAGATATTCCAGGCAGACATTGGATAAAAAGAGACGATGATAATTGACCAGTGCTATCAAAGGTGGAGATATCACTGCTATATCAGGGAAGAGTCTTGTGCTGATATATGGATAATCTGCTATCTGGTAATAACGTTTTTGCAGATAACTAAATCTGTCCATATTTGATTTTATAAATGACTGGTCAGCAAGTAACGCATTATAGAAATCTTCTGCCTGCCAGATAGAGATCAACGTATTGGAATCAATGTCCAGCTTACAGCTAAGATCTGGTTGTGGTGCGAATTCGTCTCTTTTTTTTCCTGCTTCCCGTAATCTATAATAGTCCATAATGAATTCATTTGCATCCTGGATGGATCTATAACCTCTTTCAAACGGGTCTTCATCGCTTCCAGCAGCAAAGCAGATCAATTGGTAATAACCGTTATCCTCAGGGTTTGCCTCTGTGCTGTAATCAATTAACCAGGACTCAGTGTCTGGCAATAGTGGTTCTGTATATTGGATGACCATATTAAAAATCACAAATATCAGAGTGGAAATGGAAAAAAGGATTTTACCAACCCGCCATTTCTTTTGATCAGCAGCAGATTCACTTTCCTGAATATCCTGTCCTTTATTCACGATCATGCATCCAGAAAGCTTGTCTGCCCAGGTCTGGTGTCGGCTATCCCAAAATTGCCAAAGAAATCCCAGGAAAAATGAAAACAAGGAGATAAGGAATATTATAAATCGCCAGACAGCAGTCAGTAAATTTGGTTTCTTACCAGTTTGTATCTTACGCATTCGCAGACGGAAAATCAGCATACCCGGCGTGGCTCCAGCTAAAACCCAGAATATGATCAGATAAACTGCCGGGATGATCAGTACAGTAAACAAAATTATCAGGGATAGTTCTTTTCCATTTACAGCATCTCCTGCCATCAGGTAGATACAGAACAGCAGAATAAAATCAATAATAAAGGCTGCAAGACGTTTCATTCCGAAACCAAAACCAGTAGTGGTATTACTCATAATTTCTCCTCATTTCTTTCAGGTATATAAAAAGAATAATTAATGATCTCAACCCAGTTTTAGTATCCACACTTTAATAAGCAAGTAATATCTTCCTTTGTTCTTTCTTTTATTTAGCAAAAGGTCAGCTAATGGTCAATCAGAGGACAGGGGTTTGGTGGCAACTGATCGCCAGAAGTCTTGTCTGGAGTACCAGCTCAAAACTGCCTGGCTGGGTGGATTGCGTTTAATTTTAGCACGTAGTGCTTATTTAATTGTAGTAAATAGGCACCAGATTATCATCGCCATGTCCACTATGTCCACTATGTCCACTACGTCCCCTAAGTCCACAGCCAGAAAATGTAATATTAAGATTATTAACCGCGAAAGCCGCTAAATAACGTGAAAAAATGTAATGTAAAATAAATTAAGCAAAAGACTTTGATACTACCCATCAGCAATTTTGTGATTGACAGGGAGGGGCAGGTTGAGAAGTTTCCCCAAAATGTAAGAATGGAGTTATAATGAAGAAGATATTAGTATTATTGATTTTAGCGGGGATATGTTTTGCTTGGGGTGCAGCCGTGAGTATTGAAGATGCTCAGCAAGTGGCGGGTAATATAATAAATGAACGCGGTGATCTTTCAAATCTTAACTGGACAGGAACTTATGTAATTGGTGAAGAAACGCCGGACTTCTATATATTTAATCATGACAATTCGGGTTATGTAATAGTCTCTGGTGATGATAGAGCCATTCCCGTACTTGCCTACAGTTTTGAAAGTGAATATGATCCAGCCAATCTGCCAGTTCAGATGAGTGACTGGTTTTTTGAATGGCAGTGGCAAATGGAACAGATACGAGTAAATGATCTGTCAGCAGATGATAAAATAAATAATGAATGGCAGCGTTTACGTGTACCTGCAAATGAATTTGAAATTGAACGTGACCTGCGCGATGTGTCACCAATGATGACCAGCAACTGGAATCAGGATTCACCCTGGAATCAGGATTGCCCTTATGGACCGGGTCAAAACAATCCTTTTGTATTTTCAGGTTGTGTGGCAGTATCTATGGCACAGGTAATGTATTTCTGGGGTCATCCCGCTGTTGGGGTTGGTTCTCACACATATAATCACTCACAATATGGCACGATAAGCTGTGATTTCTCAGAGACAGAATTTAATTATGACAGTATGCAAAACAGCTATGCAACAGCTGAGACCAAAGAACTGCAGTGGGCCTGTGGCGTGGCAGTGGAAATGGATTACAGTTCAAGTGGATCCGGAGCACAGGTGGGTTATGGCAATTATAGTGCTCGTAATGCCATGGTGATCAATTTTGATTATCATCCTTCCGCAACATTCAGGGCAAAAGACAGTTCTTCAGCCAGCACTTATGAAGCCTATATCAGAGAAGATCTTGATAATGGCATGCCCCTGATCTATAGTGGTGTGGGTAATGCTGGCGGACATGCCTTCAATCTGGACGGCTATCAGGGTACCAGTTATTTCCATTTCAATTTTGGCTGGTCAGGATATGGAAATGGTTATTTCTATTTAGCAAATATTAATCCTGGTGGCAGCGCTTTCAATGAAAGCCAAGGTGGAGTTTTCAGTATGTTTCCTTATGAAGATCTTTCTGCACCTTATGATGTGACTGCAGTAGTATTAAACGAAAATGATATATTGCTCAGTTGGGATCACAGTGAATTAGATCGCAGTTTACTGGGCTTTAATGTTTATAGTAATGGTGTGCTGGAAGATACTACTGATCCCGACGAGACAAGCTTCATGTTCAATAATCTTGCTCAGGGAACCTATCTCTTCTGGGTGACAGCATTATTTGTAACCGGTGAATCTGATATGAGCGAGATGGTTTCGGCTACAATTGCTCCAGCTACTGCCCCCGTGGCGGATGCTGGAGATGATTTTACTGCTGTTTCTGGTGAAGAAGTTACCCTCGATGGCAGTGGGTCTTATGATATTAATGGTGATCTGCTGAGTTATAACTGGACTGCACCTGCTGGTATCGAGCTTTCTAATAATGCGATTTCCAGTCCCGTATTTACTGCTCCCCAGGTTACAGATGAAACACAATATACATTCAGTCTGGTAGTTTCTGATGGTACATTTTTCAGTGATCCAGATGAAGTTACTATCACTATTGTCATGACCGATAACGACGAAAATGAAGTTTCAGATGCAAATCTGGTACTACTGGGAAATTATCCCAATCCTTTCAATCCTGAAACGGAGATAGTATTTAATCTGAATTCCGCTTCTGAAGTGGAATTGAGCATCTATAACCTGAAAGGTCAGATGATAAGGACTTTGGTTAACGGAAATATGTCTGCTGGTGAACAGCGGGTTATCTGGAACGGCATGGATAGTTCAAATAATGCTGTCGGCAGCGGAATTTATTACTATCAGATCAGATCAGGAAGATATACTTCTACCGGTAAAATGGTACTGTTGAAATAAATTAATCATAAGTGCAGCGATTGGATGAAATACTCTCTCGCTGCACTTTTTTTTTGCCTAAAAATATAAAGTAAGACTTTTGAAGCTGTTGTATCGTTGTAACCAGACCATCCCTGGTCTGGGCGGGGGAAGAATCCAAGACCAGGGATGGTCTTGATACAATGGGTCCAGTCACCAGAAGCCTTGTTCTGAGTACAGCCCAAAACTCCTGCTTAGTTTGGTGTAACTATTGTATAATTACAGTTGCGTAACTTAATTTCAGTGATTAACAAGCCATAGGGAACCCACAGAGAGGGTACAGGGGGCAGGGCGAAAGGTGAAAATAGGATATAACTTATTGTTTAATATGAAGTAACGGATTATTTTGAGCTGTTTGATGAGAAATCAGAAGAAAAAAATCAGTTACAGAACACAAAAATAATTCTATCAGATGAAACGATCAGAGTAATAATATGTATATGTGATCATACAGAGTAATATGATTCAGGAATTCTGCTTTATCCACAATATACTTTTTAAACGGTCTCATATAGATTGCATTTTCATGTTTTCAACCGGCAAACAAGTGTATCAACAAAGCACAATCTAACAAAAAAATGTCAGTACGTGCTTTGTTGTTCCTCCTCTAATCCTCCTGTTGACATGCAGGCGATATTAACTATTATATTGCAGGGAGTTATGATTAAAAAGCGCAAGTTTACATAATATTATACTGATAATCTGGTATTTATACTATTTTCATCTTTTTCTGTGAGATACGTATAATAGTATTATGTGAGAGCTAAGATAATTTAATGTAAGAATTTTAACCATCCTTCGCTTACGCTGCAAAAAGCTACGGCACAGCAGGCTGAAGGCACAGAATACACTGAAAAATGTGATAAGAAGAATATCTATAGAAAAACCGCAAAATTATCTGTAAGGTAAGAATTTATATTCTTAATTGATATCGAAGAGTAATGCATCACCCGTATTTCTAATCCGTGGGATATTGGTTGAGCAGAGATTAAATTGTTATACCAGCTTTGCAATTATGTATAAAACTTAACCTCAATAAACATTTATTTCTCTTGACATGATTATAGACAGTGTTCTAAACTTGAATTAATTATAAAAAGAATGAGTATCTATCAAGGAGATTATTGATGTATAAGATTTATTGTCACATAAAAAGCAATCTAAATAGCTATATATATATATATATATAGGGCAATAAAATTATACGCACCCTGTAGTATCACGAGAATTTATCAGGAAGATCGTTATAAATTCGGCTGAGCGGGTAGTTTCAGTAATCTGAAACTATTTTACTATAGAACACTATGACAACGGGATAATAGAATTATTGGATATGATTTCAATAAAAGAGCTGCCTGAGCACAAGGAATGAACAGGCAGCCTGTGATAAAAATTAACACAGGCACAAGGAAAGTGCAGGAGATAAATATGTGCAAGAGATTTTTTTTAATTGTTTTGCTTGTAACGATAGCATTTTTGCAGGCAACCATAGAAGTAGATGATGATTATACGCCCGCGGCACAAGGTTGGGGAGTGACGAAATTTGATAATATTCAGGATGCAGTGGACGCTTATCCTAATGGTGCAGAAATCCTTATACACGCTGGAACTTATCAGGATGATGATGAAACAAGCGGAGTTGTGATACTTACAAATCCCAATGAAAATATTGTTCATTATGAATTGATTGGTGACAGTTCGGAAAATACGATTATTGATGGAGAAAATGAAAGAAGATGTGTTAATATCTATAGTCAAGGAGAGATGCCAATAATGTATGTAGGATTAACTAACCTTAAATTGATAAATGGAGATGCTCAAGATGGAGCAGGAATTCTGGCGGCATTGAACACCCGCCTTACAGTAAATAATTGCGTAATAAAAGATAATGAAGCATCTGTTAAGGGTGGGGGAATTTGTAGTATTAATTCCGGTACATGTGCCATGAATTTATTAAGCATTTATAACAGTGATGTATCAGATAATCAAGCCCAACATGGAGGTGGAATTTATTATCGTGATTCACAGAACTACCATAACCCTGTAACGATAGAGGGAAGTATTATAAAAAATAATACTGCTGTATTAGGAAAAGGAGGAGGATTAAATCTACAATATTGCGTTTTAGATTTCAATAACCTGATAATTATAGATAATGAAGTTACTGGTACAGGTGATATGGGTACTGGAGGTGGTATTTTTTGTCAAGATATGGAAACCGATCCTGATGCTAATGTAATTAATGCATGTCTTATCACAGGTAATCTTGCTTCAACAAGTGGAGGGGCATTATATTCCTCATATGAAGATGAGGGAAGTGAATTTGAATTAACAATGTTGACTATTTATGATAACTCCTCCACAAATGGTGTTGGTGGAATACACTTGGAATCTTTTGAAGCTCATATGGATATTCTTAACTGTATAGTTTATGCAAATGATGGACAGGATCAGATCAATAATACTGGAAACGGAGAGGTGGATATCTCGTATTCCTGTATTGAAAATGGCACAACTACTAATAGTAATATTACATCGATACCAAGGGTTGATACAAATAATAACTGTTCATTGTACTACTATAGTCCCTGCATTGATGCAGGTAATCCATCGACTACTTATGATGATCCTGATGGCTCAAGAGCAGATATGGGCTGGAAATATCATGAGCAGGATATATATACCTGGCAGTATGGGATATTTGAACGGGCTTATCTTTGGAAGAGTTTTCCAAAATTGCCCTTTGCTCCACCTGAGGATGAAAATACTGGTCAGGCAATTGATGTAGATGAAGCCTGGGAAAGCTGGAATCCAATTCCTGATGGGTTATATGCCTGGTATGGTAGAGAAGATGAATTACATGAATATGGAGAGTATGTTGCCGGATATTGGGATTGGGACAACGAAATAGATGTTTACAGCACGAATGGTTATAAAATGGAGAAGGATAATGGCGGTGGATGTTTGATGTTTTCCAGAGGTTTGAAGTGCCTGGATAATACAGTTATGACCTTAGCGGAAGGTGGAATCGGGTGGTTAGGATATTTTCTGGAGGACAGCCAGCTTGTTTTAGATGCTTTTCCTTCGGAAGTGATCGATGACGCCATAGTGATCAAGACAATGGACTGGAGCATCAGCCGACCCAATACCGATAGCCGCTGGTCTGGCACACCAGCATCCTGCTATATCAATTATGCTGATTGCGTTCTGATCACCACAGTAGATGATGAACATGAATTCCGCTGGGAAACCCCCGCGCGTAGTAGTGAGCCGGAATTGCGTCCAGTTGCCGAACATTTTACTTTTAATGATGATATTGATTACATCCCTGTATATGTAGAATTTGACGAAAACGATATCCCAAATGAAGTAGCAGTTTACGTAAACGATGTGTGCTGCGGGGCGCAGGTAGTGGAAGATACCATTAGCCAGATATGTGCTTATATCCTGGAAGAAGAGCAGGGAGAAGAAATAGAATTTGCTTTCTGGTATGAAGGAAGAAACTCTGTGGAACGCCGCAAGAGCTATCTGGTATATAATCTGGAAACTGACTTATATGAATCCGGAAGTCTGATCACTGGAATGCCCGGGATTCATTATGAAGTATCTTTTAAAGACCACTATGAGAACGTGGCTCCTATAGAATACGATCTTAACTGCTATCCAAACCCCTTTAATCCTGAAATAACAATATCTTTTTCAACCACAGAGGGCACAAAGTACACAGAGATAACTATTTTCAATGTAAAAGGTCAGAAAGTCAAGACTCTGGTAAGTGAATTATTCCGTCCTGATGATTATAATATAGTCTGGAAGGGAGATGACAATGCAGGTAATAAAGTCAGCAGCGGAGTTTATTACATCAGATTGCAGGTTGGTGAAGATATTGTAAATAGGAAAGTGATATTAATGAAATGAGAGTAGTGAGAAGAAAAATAAGTGAGAAGTGAGAAGAAGCAAGCCTGGCGCCTATTAGGGCGTCAGGTATATATAGGATGTGATTATGAAGAAGTATTTTGTTCTTATTGTTTTTTTTGCTTTGTTTTGGATAATACAGGGAGCTACAATTATTGTTGATATTGAGGGTAATGGAGATTATATATCTATCCAGGAAGGGATCAATGCCAGTGCTGATGGAGATACAGTGCTTGTTTATCCAGGCAGGTATTATGAAAATACAGATTTCAATGGGAAGAGTATTGCTCTTGGCAGCCTGGAAATGACCACTGGTAATAGAGATTATATTCACAATACGATAATTGATGGCAATCAAGCTGGATGCTGTGTGGCTGTTCATAATAATGAAGGAGAAGGTACAGCTCTTAGAGGATTTACTATTACAAATGGGATAGGTTTTCTGGATGGTTCAAGGAGATATGGAGGAGGGATATATGCTTCAGAATCTATTATTGAGATCACTAATTGTATCGTAGAATATAATAAAGCCATAGTAGGTGGCGGTATTTTAATAGAAGGTGGGCAGGTTAATTTAACAGGAAGTACTTTCAGATTTAATTATGGAACTAAATATGGAGGAGGAATTGCGAGTTATAATTTAAATAATTCTATAGAGTACTCAGAAGTAAATAGATGTAATGTGTATGAAAATTTTTCTCTTTTGGGGTTTGATGTACATAATTCAACAGAAAGTGGATCGTGCACAGAGGTAATTGTTGATACTTTCACAGTATCAGAACCTTGGGGTTATGAATTTTATCAGGGTGATGGGGACTTTATTCAAGACTATGAAAGTATGATCTTTGATGTCCAGCATTACAAATATGAACGAGTAGAATCTGATCTATTTGTATCAACTTCAGGAAATGATTCCAATAGTGGACTTTCAATAGAATATCCATTGCAAACAATCAATCATGCCTTGAGAATAATCTCTGCAGATGAAGAAAATCCCCGAACAATACATTTAGCTAATGGCATTTACACAACCATATTCAATTATCAATTATTTCCAATCAGTATGAGAGGTAATGTTTCTATTGTAGGAGAATCAAGAGACAACACGATCATTGATCTTAGTATAGGTCATCAGGGGTTTGTAATAGACTTATTTAGTGAAATGAATTACGAGTTAAAGAATTTTACAGTTAGAAACGCTTTTGTTGACGAGAATGATACTTTTTATAATAAAGGGTTTTATCTATCAAATAGATTGAATTATGATGGTCAAATAATTATAGAGAATATAAAAATGGAAGATAATGATATGATGATGTTGATTTCAGCGAGCAATATGAATATTGTTATAAAAGATGTCATTTTTAATAGCAATCATTACAGCTCTGATATTGTAACCGCTACAGGTGCTTTTCGCTATAATAAACGAGGTAATGCTGCCAGACATGTATTATTAGAGAACATAAAAAGCACTAATAATGAGGAAGGGAGTTTATATTTAGTGAGTCCAGAAAGCATAGAGCCTGAAGTTTGCCAGATTGATTTGGTGAATTCAGAATTCAGTGATAATTATTACGTTAATAATCAATCACCAGATTTTCATGTAGGACTTTCAATTGATACGGTAGGTGAGATGAATTTTAATATAATCAACTGTACTTTCACTAATAATCACATGACTGGACCTACGATTGGCAGCGCACCGATAAGATTATTATTTGGGTCGAATACTAATATCATTAACAGCATAATTTATAATAATACTGATCATTCGATAATCATAGAAGGAGAAAGTGGTTTTTTAACAACTCTGAATATGCATCATAATATAGTGGAAGGTGGACTTGATGGATTTATAACCCATCAGCCCTATGTGCTAAACTGGGATGAGGAGACAAACTGGGATACTGATCCGCTTTTTTTAGGAGAAGGAGATTATCCCTACTCGTTACAGGAAGGGTCACCGGCAATAAATATGGGAACAACTATTTTGCCCGAAGGAATTGAGCTTCCTGAATATGATCTGGCAGGCAATCCGCGGATCATGGGTAATGGGATTGAGCTGGGAGCTTATGAATATAATCCTTATGGCAATTCTACTGATGAGAATGTTATTGAAATCAATAATGATCTGCTTGTTTACCCAAATCCAATATCTATAAGCATTACAAGAGATGCAAAGGCAAATATCTTATGGCTGGGAGAAGGTTTTGGGGATGAATTATCTATTGAAATATTTAATATTAAAGGGCAGAAACTGCGTAAATTGAAAATTGATCCGCTTTCATATAATTACAGCGCGACAAGAGATGTAAAATTGAAAATGAATTCAGCATCTTGGGATTTATGTGATCAAGCAGGTGAAATAGTGAGTAGTGGGGTATATTTCGTAAGAGTGAAAGCCGGGAACGAATATATTGCTCAGTGTAAGTTGACAGTGGTGAAATAAAGTATCATCTTACTCATGCTAACTCGCTTATTGGTATAGATTAATAACTTCTATCCTCTATTCGACCATTGCGGAGTTCTATCGACCATTCGCAAGGTCTTGGCTGGTGTAAATTGAACAGTCTCAAGAGAAAATTTACAGATAAAACCAATAACTGCTTGACAAATAATTATACAATAGTAAAGAAATTATGCGATGGAGAGAAATAGGCTACTATTTAGATCAAGGAGAAAGAATGAGGGCTAAGATATTATTCTTTTTATTACTGGGCATTGGATTATTGACTTTGACAAGTTGTATGGACGATCTGGAAAATACCCCACGGGTAGCGACATTCTCAGATTTTTATCCCCTGGATGGAACCAGCGGGATAGAGCCATTTATTTCTTTATACTGGAGCTGCGAATTTGCCACCTATTATCAGTTATATTTCGGGACAAATGCCGATAGTCTGGAGATGATAGAGGAGAATTTGATTGTAACTGAGCAAGTGATAGATGAATTAGCATTAAGGACTACTTATTACTGGAAAGTAGTGGCATTTAATGGGAGTGATGTACCAGAATATGGACCGTTATTATCTTTTTCCACCCGAGATGGTGAATGGGGAGAATTTTATCCAGAGGATGGAGCAGACAGTTTATATTTATCTGTGGTATTCAACTGGGGTGTGAGCAGATCTGATATAGCTAAATTCCATAATAGTGAACAGATCAATGGGCTTGATATCAAAAACAGGGAAGATGCCACTTTGATATATTATGATCTCTATCTGGGAACAAATGAAGACAGTCTGGATATTCTGGTGGACAATATTGAGCTTCAATATGCTCAGGTAAGTGATCTATTTTATAATACAGAATATTACTGGCAGGTGAAAGCGAGGAATTATGTAAATGAACTTGCTGCCAGTCCGATACTAAGTTTCAGAACCAGACAACCAGTATGGGAGGCGTTATCTCCTGTGGATGAAGCAAATGATCAAGAGACAGGTCTGCAACTGGAATGGTCTATTGATGGAAGAACGCGAGCAAATCATGAGATAGTGAAGAGTATTGAAAAATCAGCAAAGAGATCAGGAGAATATGTCTATGACCTTTATTTTGGTCAATCATCGATTCAACTTGAGCAGGTAGCAACGGATTTAGAAGAGTCTTTTTATGAAATAGAGGATCTTGATTTCAGGCAGAATTATTTCTGGCAGGTCAGAGGGACTTATCAATCCACCCAGGAGTTAATTAGCCCGGTTTATGAATTTGAGACAAAAGACCGGTTTTCTGATATTCACCCCGGGGATTATGAAACCTATGTTGAAGTTGATCCGGTATTAAGCTGGAGCTGCATTGGAGCAGAGAGTTATAATCTATATCTGGGAATTGAGAACACAGGATTGAATCTTGTCGCAAGCGAGATCAGGGATACCACATATACACTTCATAACCTGGCTTATGAGACAATTTATCAATGGCGATTAGATGCATTACTGGCAGATGGCATAACATGGGAAGGTTCTGTGCTTAATTTTATTACAATAACTGATCCCGTACCGCCAGGTTACAAACTGCATAATCATTTGATCAGAGCAGAGATGCCTTGCAATATTGATGTGGTATATCGAGTAACAGATCGGGCAGATAACGTAAATACTGAGCTTGTGGAATCAGATTTCAGATTCCTGGAAGATGGGGAAGAGATCGATGCAGTAGAATCTGCTTTGCATATATATACCGGTGCGGATCTGAATACAACTAATAGAACCGTTTTGATGATAGATAACAGTACGAGTATGGATAGCCTGCTTGATGATATCAAGCTGGCAGCCTATCAATTTGTCGAGAATCTGGAGAGTAATCAGTATATGTGTGTATATACATTTTCTGAGCAGGCGGAATTGATAGTGGACTTCACCAATAATCAGGCAAATCTGGTGGGGGGAATTAATTCCATCCAAACTGGTTATTCATCTACTGACCTATACGGCTCAATCATCACGGGCTTACACCGTTGGGGAGATGTATATTACCCTGAGAATTTAATTAAAGGTAATTTGATCATGATCACAGATGGCAGTGATACCCAGGGTTCCACAACCTTGCAGGAAGCATTGGTTGAGCGTGGAAATAAGCAGGTTTATACTTTAGGAATTGGAAGTGAGGTAGATACAGAAGCTTTGATTGCCTTAGGTAATGGAGGATTTTATCTATTGAACACTGCCATTGAGGCGACGGGAACATTTTTGATTATCCAGCAGGAGATCAGTGATTATCTGAACAGCTTCTACTGGCTTAATTATATTACTCCCAAACGTGGAGATATAGATCACACGGTAGAGATCAGTGTAATTGATAATCCAAACACAGGCAGTACCAGCATAATCAATGGTACTTTCAACAGTGCAGGATTTTATGGAACAGTCCCCGGAGTGTATATAAATATAGATCCTTATAATGGTCTGCCTTACGGTATTGAGGAATATACTATAGCTGATTCTGCGAACCATATTCTGGAAGCA
>JAVCDJ010000012.1 GCA_030765845.1 Candidatus Stygibacter australis | reverse complement strand
TTACAATTTGGGCATTGCTTTTGCTTCATATTTATGCTCCTACATAATAATATATACTTAAATAGTTTACTAATAATTAGTTATGCCCTATTTTAGCAACCAATTTTTGCCCTTTAAACCAACTTTTAGTACTTTGTCCAGCTTTGTCATTGAGAGAGTCGAGGGAAGATTCAGAATCAATAATACGAAATTCCACCCGACAAATTGTGTTTCTATCAGGGTTCTATGGGAAGCTATTTAATGATATTTTTAATTCAGAATCTGTATCATTGCGTTTAAAATTTAATTAACTAAAAAATGGAGGAAAAATGAGAAAAATGATTTTTAAGTTTTTTTTAATGTTGATCTTGATTTCTGCAGGTTTATTAACAGCTGATGGTGTTATCCCTGGGGTTGTTAATCTGGAAATCAAGGACGAAGACAATGCAGCGATTTTATCATCTACAGGTTTAAGTTGTGAAGTATGGTTCAATGATAATTATGCTGGAAAAGTCACTTTAGCTGATGTAAATATAGGATTTACTACAATTGGTGCTCTTGCAGGCATTCTCACGATTGATGCAAAAGCACTTAATCCAAGCTCTGGACCAGGGGATTTCCTGAATATTTGGGTAGGATACCCAACAAACCAGGAAGGCTTTGTCTCTATTCCATTAACAGATGAAAACACCCTGCAATTTGTAGGACCAAATGCATTGATATTAACCAGCGAAATTGAAGAGGAAACATATGGTGATGGTGCACTTACTGGAACCTATATTTACAATGGTTATTCCCGAGATATTAATGATGTTTGCCGGGTTACCGTTGTGTTACCTGCAACCTCGGTTGGAAATATGAAATTGGGTCTTCTTAGTCAAAAGCCTGGCAGTGTACCATCACAAGGAATTGATTTTGGATTTTACTTTGACACAAAAGCTTTAACTACACTTGGTTCTGGCAATATTACTGTTACTGTCAATTGGACAGGAGATATTGGATTATCTGGAACAGTCGCTGATGATCAGGGTTTATATTTAAGTGAAGACGGCATTTACTGGGTCAACACCAAGAATGTAACTTATTCCGGTTTAAGCGTTTACGGTACAGATGAACCCGATTATGATACTTCAGGTCAGGTGTCTTTCGCTATCGACCACATTCCTCATGCAATAGTATTTGGAAATGGAGCAACTGGTACAAGTTCATATACAGAATCAACTCCCCCACGATCTGCTGGATTAACGGCAGCATTCGATAGTGACGATTTGGTTTTGACCTGGAGTGAATCACCACAACCAGGAGTTTCATATGACGTTCAGGCGTTTAGCGGAACATGGTATAATTTAAATATGCCTGGTTCAATAAGCGGTACTACTACCAAATCCTTTACAATTGAAGATGCCGCTACAGGTGACAGCCAGTTTTATCGCACCTATGTAGCAAATAACTCAGAAGGTTCTTCAACTTCACTACCCATGGGATTTGTTAAAAACACATTAGCAGCTGTTGGCTGGAATATGGTAGGTTACTCAATGGGTTCTGAAAGTCAGACAATCGCTAGCCTAAAATCCGATATAGGTAATTCAGCATCTATAAAAATCTGGGATGATTCCAATCAGGTTTGGGAAGTACCCCTTGACTCAAGTACACTCAGCAAAGGTAAAGTATTTCTGGTTGATGTTAATGCATCTTCTACCTGGTATTCTGTGGGAACAGCTTATCCAGCCAGCGGACCTTACAGTTATACCTTAAATTACGCTTCCAGTTCCGGGTACAACACTGTAATATTACCGATCAATAAATCAGCAGATGGAATTGATACTGCGGAGGAACTATATGATGATATCTTTGGTAGTACACGAGGAACAGATTCATATCCGCGTACTATCTCCTGGTATGACCAGTCATCAGGAAAGTACTTAACATATGATAATGGACCGATAACCTCTTCTGGATTCGACAGTGAAGTAAAAGTTGGTTCGCCATTTATTATACATATAGGTTCTGGTGATGATAACACAATTTGGCCAGAGCAGGAATAAGGAGGATATCATGAAAAAATTATTTACTATAATTTTCATTGTCATTTGTTTAGCACTATCCGCTCAAAACAACCCTAAGAATGTTGGAATATATATTTTACCATCGGAAGGAGTCCCAGCTGACGGTACAATTATTTTCACTGCAAGTATTATAAGTGAGGGATATACTCTTTCAGTTGATCAAACCGATGTCGGTTGTGGATATAAAGCCTTAGCAAGCAGAGGATTATGTTATGTGAATATGGCAAGTTTTGTGCATGAAACTTATGACTATGAATGGTCTCAAGGTGATATAATCAACTGGGTGGTTTCTGATAATACAGGTAGAGAAGAATTAGGAAATGTAAATCAGACTCTGGCTACTGGTGATGGAGCCAGCCAGTATGATACTGATTACTGGGGTGGTACATTCCTTCCTGTAACTCTATCCTCATTTACTGCAGTGTACCAGGAGGGAACCCCTGTTCTGCAATGGATTACACAAAGTGAGATCAATAATGCAGGCTGGAATATATATCGTTCTGACTCGGAGGAAATGGCTGAGAGTATGCAAGTTAATCCAGAATTGATCACAGGAGCTGGAACAACCACTGAAACACAATCATATTTCTTCAGAGACGAGATGGAAATAGAACCTGGAAACACTTATCATTACCTGCTGGAAAATGTAGATTATACTGGCAGCAGTGAGAATTATGGTCCTATCAGTATAATGATACCTGTTGATGATGGAGGGCAATCACCAGAAGTGCCAATTATCTACGGGTTATATAATAACTACCCAAATCCTTTTAATCCAGATACAAAAATCTGCTTCGTGCCCGATCAAACTGGTAAAGTTAATCTGAATATATTCAATGTAAAAGGTCAAAAGATCAAAACACTATTTTCAGGAACTATCGCAGAAGCTCAAATTGGTGTATTGCAATCGTATTTTTGGGATGGAACTAATGAACAGGGCAGAAATGTAAGTTCAGGTATTTATTTCTATCGTTATGAATCACCTTTAAAAACTCAAACCAAAAAAATGTTGATGATAAAGTAATTAAGGAGGAAAGATGAGAAAGACTTTAATTTTTTTAGTGTTGTTCTTCACAGTAATTGTATTGTTTGCACAGACAACAAGAGAAGTGAGTAAACCTATTCAAATAACTGATAATGTTCGCTACGAAAGAGGTGGAGATCTTACGTATGGAAATGGCTATTATTGGTTAGTTTATAGTTTATCATATCTAGTTGGAGGTGATGACCCAGATTTTGAAGTATATGGTGCCACAGGAGTTTGTGATCATTCAGACTATAGAATGTATTACAAGAAAGCAACTACCATCCAGGGATTAGCTTCTGCTTTACCTATACAGTTGATGTATGATTCTAATCCTGCATTTGATCAGATATCCAATGGAAATGCCTGGATAGAATATTATGACAATAAAATCTTTATCCTCGGTGCTGAAGTCAATGCGACTTATGGACATAACATGAAACTTTTCTGGACTGATGATGATGGAGACACCTGGAACAAAGTAGATAACATAAGTCCCTATGCACAACAAGGTGATCTAGCAGTTTTCAATGGTGAATTATGGTACACATACTGGTCCACTGTTGAGGTTCCTTCTTCTAATGGTTCCATTCACACAAATAATCCAACTAATCGTCAGTCCTGGTTAGATGCCAGTGATTCAGAATCTGATGATTATAATTTTGAACCGTGGTTTAGTATTTTTGCAACAACTTGCCGTTTTAGTGTAGATAATACTGACCCTAATTCCGCAAACCATCAGCTTTATGTTATTGGGTGTAATTGGACTTCAGGAGCGGAAGGAGTCGTGAGTCTATATGATCCAGATCAAGTTCCTGGTAGTAGATGGTTGACGCCCAATTCTATCGAGTACAATGCCTGGGATCCTGCAATGACAAAGTATAATGATCAATTTATCTACTTGCAAGCTCCTGAGGGTGACACAGGACAACAAAGCTATCAGTATTGTCATGAAACTTCTGTATCTAATCTATCTGCGGCTAATTATACTATGTTTGACGCTTCTGCCTATAATACAGATCCAGATGCTTTTAATGAAAATGTTTGGAACTGTTGCTGGGCTCAGGTCATTATTGATTTATATGGAGCATCCCCTACAGGTAACACTATGGTTATTTATAATAGTGAAAGAAATGATAGCGATCCAATCAACCCAATAAATGCGAATATGTACTTAACCGAAATGAATTGGAATCTGGAAAATAATCATTATACTTTCATTAACACAGCCATAAACGGTAACAAAGTATTCGATGGTTTTTCCTTTGCAGCTGCAGCTGCAGATGATATCATTAATGTAATTTCTGGTACATATACAGAAGATGTGGTAATTGGAGTTGATTTAATTTTGCAGGGCAATGAATCTTCTATAATCGATGGAGATGTTACTGTTACTGGCGATAATGCTACAGTAAATGGTTTTGAAATTACTGGAACTTTGGATTTTCAAGGCTCTGGAATAGTATATGCCAGTTATAATTACTGGGGCAATGTACCAGTGGTTGGTACAGATATAACAGGTGGTGGTGATGTAAGATATATTCCTTATTACACAGATGCAGCGATGACTACTCTTGCACCTGAACTTGCTGTTTCAATTTCAAGAACTGCTACTCAAACAACTCTTACCTGGTCTCCAGTTGGTCTTCATGATTACACGGTATATGGATCAGATGACCCTGATGCTGATTTTCCTGGTAGAGCCTGGGTTGAAATTGCAGTGGTAACTAGCGGAACTGCTTTCACCAGTTCATATCAATTCTATGCTGTTGTTACAGAAGACTGGTATGAAGGAGCTACAATAGTAGGGTATTATGAATATGTGTTAGTACAAGGTTATAATTACATTCCAATTAGTATGGATTATGGTTATGATAATGTTATGGATATGGTTACAGATTTTAGTATTGTAGACGGTCAGGCATTAAGTATTTGGAATGAAATAACACAAACATGGGGATCAGCAGTTTTAACCAGTGGTGTTTGGGATCCCGAATTAGGCATAGGAATCTCTATTGGTGATGTAGTAGTATTCAATACTAGTACAACCCCAGAAACAACTTTATATACCGAATATCCTGCGGGACAACTTCCAGATGATTGGGCATCCTTTGATTTGACAATCACAGGTACAACCGACATGAATCTAATTTATCTTCCTCTTGATATGGCAGATTTAACGACATTGGGTGATGTTGCCGCTTCTATTGGAAGTCAGAATGCTAATACAATCAGTATCTGGGATGAAACAAATCAAGCCTGGATTACTGCTGCTTATATCAGTTATTATGACGCCTGGACTTATAGTTCTACTCCGGTAAGTGTCGGACAGGCAATGATGGTAGGTGCTGTACAAAACTTTACCTGGCCAATTCGATAATGATTATCTGCAAAAAAATGGTAAGCAAAACTAAAAGGAGTTTTTTATGAAAAAGATATTTGCGCTAATCCTTACATTTGCTTTAGCTGCCGGACTTTTTGCAGGTATTCCTCATCCTGTTTTTGTGGAATATGATGCTACGCTGAATGGCGACCCGGTTTACTTTGAAGCTTATTTAGGAACTGATCCAGGGACAGTATTGACTGATTTGTCAGTTGGTTGTGATATCCTGGACGAATATAGTCTGGTTATGGTGGAATGTGGTAATTTCCCTGAATGGGAATTTGCCGATGTTCTTTATATTATAGCAGTTTATTACGTGGACTTAGATTATGTATATGAATGGACTCAAGGCATTCTTAATTATGATAATGTACAGGCATTTACTGGTGATGACGCAGTTTGGTATCCAGGGGTTCCCGGCGGTGATGTAACCCTGCCGGGTGTATTTGCTCAAGGTTGGAATCTCTGGAGCTATAATGTGGATATTGGCAGTCGTGCTGTTGTGGATGTATTTGCACCAATGACTTATCTTACTAAGGTAAAAAGCATCACACAGAGTTATGATCCAGCCCTTGATCCTAATTTCAATACCCTTGTCGACCTTGTTGATGGATATGGCTACTGGGTACAGGTATCTCAGGAAGATGTACTTGATTTTACCGGATCAGCACTGCCGTTGACTACGGTAATTGCACTTGATGCCGGCTGGAATCTGGCAGCATTCCTGCCTCAGGAAGCTGAAGCTCCAGATTATGCCTTTGCTTCACTTATTGGTGATAATCTTACCAAGGTGAAGAGTATCACACAGAGTTATGATCCAGCCCTTGATCCCAATTTCAATACTCTGGAAGAACTTTCACCAGGCAATGGCTATTGGGTACAGCTTACAACCGCCGCTAATTTCATGTATCCAGATCCACCTACAGGTACAAGAAGTGTGGATACAATAGAATACATCTGGACACCTGTGATCTATACCAATAGCACATGCGCCTATGCCAGTCTGGAAGCAGAAGGCCAGGTAGGAGCTTTTGTGAATGGTGAATGCCGTGGTGTGACAAACATTAATGATGGTTGTGTATCACTGGTGATAAATGGAACCGAAGCAGAGACAGCAACATTCAAGCTTTATCAGAATGGTCAGGTAACTGATCTTAATACAGAGATCACTACTGCTCCAGGTGAAGATGTTTTCTTTGATTTCACTACAGATGCACCTGGGATTACTCAGATGCTGAAAGCTTATCCTAATCCCTTCAATCCTGAAACAAAAATTGTTTATCAGACCTCAGAAGCTGGTAATGTAAATATTTCAGTATATAATATCAAGGGACAGAAGGTAGTTGAACTTGTCAATGAACACAAGGAAGCAGGAACATACCCTGTAGATTGGCATGCTGCTGGCCACGCAAGTGGAATTTACTTTGTGAAGATGACTGCAAGTGGAACAGAACAGATTCAGAAGCTTATTCTGATGAAATAAATCTCTCTCCTCTTTACTCAACGAACCGCCCCTCTCCGGGGCGGTTTTTTAGTTTGCGTACCCAGAGCATCCTTGCTCTAGCTAAGGGAAAGGGCTACAGCAAATGTAAAATTGAAAATGTAAAATTAAATGTAAGAATAATTAAGCCGCGAACTAACCGAACAAGCGCGAACAAACTGAATGTAATATAAGATTTAATGAGCAACGAACAAGACTAACAAAACGAACTGAAGAGATATAATTTTATAGCTGTTGGTTTTATATTGATAGCTTTTTTAGTTCGCGATTGTTCGCGTTTGTTCGCTGCTAAATAAGAGAAATAGATTTAACAACTGACTTCACGGACAAATTCTGCGTAACCAGAACATCCCTGCTCTGAATTAAAGAAATGTAATCAGACCAAGATGGTCTGTATACGCAGAAAAGACCAAGACCAGGGATGGTCTTGATACAACGAGTGTGATATAAAAAACTATCTCAAAGCCTGCAAAGCCCGTTCAATAAGAGCAGACTTCTTTTTCTTCTTATCTCTGATTTTTTCTGCCAAAGGTGGAAGGATACCAAAATTCGCATTCATAGGCTGAAAATTCTTAATTTCTGTTCGCAGATGCTTCCATAATTGCCCGCTTATTATATATTTTTTTCGGTTTTCTACTTTTCTAATATACACGGAACAATAATATTTAAGCTGCAAATTCTGGACAGACACGCGGGTCTGCCCCCCAGAGCCTGGTACAAAAGCACAGTAATTTAATTTCGGGGAGATGCGTGATTTGAAATATTTTAAGATAATTGTGAAAAAAGCTTGTCTTGAGAGATGTATTAAAAAAAATAGAAACTAATAGTTTATCGAAAATGGAGGTAAAATGAGAAAGAGTATTATATTGTTACTTAGCCTGTTTCTGGCATTTACGATTTTTGCAGAACCAATAAAAGTGGCTTTAGGCAGTATTGAAAAAAAAGACCGTGATAGTGATTATATTGTAAACCGATTAATAAGGAGTGATTTCAAGGAATTATTTAAAGCAGATGAAAAATATGAATTGATGGACATTAAAAAGACAGCAAAATCTATTAAATCAGAAAGCTCCAAAGAATTTATTTATTTAAAAAAAGAAGAAAAACTTGATATTGCCAGAAAGATCGGTGCGGAAATTATCATGTGGGGTGATGTAACATCCTCAGGAAATAATAATTACCGTTTATCCATCAATATTCTTTCTACAAAAACCGATGAATTTATAAATACTGTATTTACAGTAACTAAAAGCACTGATGAACGACTGGCAACCATGAAAGAAAATATATTTTGTGAGCTTGATAATTCCTGTCAGGGTTCCTTTGAAATGATCATGGATATTGCCATGCAGCAATATTCTACTCATAATTTTGAGCAGGCAGCAGAATCATTCCTGGCAGTTCTGGGCTCAGACCCCAAAAATGTTCAGGCATTTTATTATCTGGGTGCTATCAGTTATATTGAGCGTAATTACGAAAATTCCGTTGAATATTTCCAGCAGGCACATGAGCTGGATCCCACAAATGATGATATTCTGAATCAGTTAAGCATTGTCTATACAAAAATGGAGATGTATGAAGAATCTGTGGCAGCTCTTGAACAAATGAGTGATTATGCAGAAAATCCTAAAATAGGTATGCGAATAGCAGAGCTTTATCGTGATATAGAATATTACGACCTGGCACAGGAAGCATATGAAATTGTAATTGCACTCACAGATACCATGGATATGGCATATCAGGAACTTGGTAATCTGCTCTTTGATCTGGAGTATTATGAAGAGGCTCTCCCCTATCTGGAAGATGCTTCATCCCGTTTTCCTGATGATGATGCTTTAAATAAAAAACTGGCTACCACCTATAAAAAAACAGGCAAGATCGAAAGTGCAATCAAACAGTATAATGATCTTATCGCTTCTAACCCTGATAATTTAAAGGCATATTACAATCTCGTGAATGCCTATACCTCAATCAATGATTATCAAAAAGCTCTGGATACTGCTCTAAAACTGGAGAAAAAAGATTCTGAAAATCCTAATGCATATATTATGCTGGCAAACAGTTACAGCTCCCTTAAGATGTACAATGACGCAGAAAAAGCTGCAAAGAAAGTCTTGGAATTGTCTCCCAAGGATTATCAGGCATTCCGTATTTTAAGTGAAATTTATCAGGGAAGAGGATATGTTAAATATGAGAAGTATCTGGATTATGATGAAAAAACAAAAGACCTATATGGTACTGAAGCAGACGAAATGATCGAAAAAAGAGACACTGCCAAGCAGGAAGCGTATGACTTATTCACTACAAGCATAGAATATCTCAAACAGGCAAAAGGTCTTACCAGTCAACCAAGTGAACTTGGCTATATCACTGAGCGTGAAAAAACCTTGAAACAGCTTCTGGAAGCTACTAAGAAGTCGTTTTTCTAAATAGAATGGAACTTATTTATCCTGCCTTCGGGCAGGATTTTTTTTTGGAGGTAATATTATGAAGAGAATACTGATCAAAGACGTAAATTTAGATGGAATTACCCAGGATATACTGATAGAAGGAAATCTGATTGCGGGAACTGGTACAAATCTAAGCCAGGAAGATGCTGTAATAATAAATGGAAAGGGCAAAGCAGCCCTTCCGGCGTTTTATAACATGCACACTCACTCTGCGATGGAGATTTTGCGTGGTTATGCAGATGATATGGCACTAATGCCCTGGCTGCAGGACAAGATATGGCCTGTTGAAGGCAAAATGACGGAAGAAGATGTTTACTGGGGAACCAAATTTGCCTGTCTGGAAATGATCAAATCCGGGACTGTGCTGGCGAATGACATGTACTGGCACTGGCATGGAGAAGCCAGGGCAGCACAGGAAATGGGTATCAGGATGATAAATGGCTGCACTGTGATTGATCTGCTGGATGACCGGAAACTACCCCAAATCCAGGATGAAATAGAGAAAACCTTTGAGAACAGTCATAAATATGGTGACCTGGTAAAATTCAGTCTTGCACCACATGCCATCTATACTGTAAGTGAAAAGACCCTGATCTGGACAGCAGAATTTGCCCGGAAGCATGGTCTTAATATTCACACTCATGTTGCGGAAACTGAGCATGAATTTAATGAATGCCAAAAAAAGCATGGTCTTACCCCCCTGGGATATCTTGATAAAATTGGCGTTCTTGACTCTAATGTGTTTGCTGCTCATATGGTATGGCTGTCTGATCAGGATTTTGAGATAGTAAAAAAGCGTAATATTAAAGTTATCCATTGCCCGGTAAGCAATATGAAACTGGGATCAGGAATATTCAGGTTCCAGGATTACCAGAAACACAATATCCCTATATGTGTTGCAACTGATGGATGTTCTTCAAATAACAATCTGGATATGTTTGAAGAGATGAAATTTGCTGCTTTATTACCTAAAATATCCACCAGAAATCCTGAAATTGCCTCTGCAGATGAAATCTATAAAACTACTACTTTGAATCCGGCAAAAAGCCTTGGTATGCCAGCTGGAGAAATTAAAAGTGGTAACCTGGCAGATATTATCCTGATTGATCTGGAAAACATTAACCTGATACCAAATCATAATCTCATTTCAAACCTTGTATATTCTGCCCACGGTGACTGCGTTCATACTACGATCTGTAACGGCAGAATTTTGATGCAAAATCGTAAAATTGAAGGTGAAGAAGAGATTATCAGTAATTTTAATCGAGTTGTGAAATCTTTAATATAAATTAGCGAACAATTTGCTTGACCTGAGATTACCCAATCAAATTAATTGCCCGAATTTATTAAATTGGTTAAAATCCATGACAGGAAAAGAATATGAAATTAGGAGATATAGTTAAGGCTTTAGAAGCCGAAGTGTTGACCGAAAACACTGACCTTGATACTGAAATATCCTGCGCTTTTGCCAGTGATCTTATCAGTGATATTTTAATGTGCTCCAAAGAGCCCACCTTATTATTATCAGGATTAACGAATCCGCAAATAATCCGACTATCAGATATGATAGAGCTTTTCGGTATTGTATTTGTACGAGGTAAAAGACCCTCCCCAGAGATCATCCAAATGGCTGATGACCGGGAACTTCCCTTGATCTCAACCAGGTTTACCATGTTCAAAACCAGCGGTATTCTATTTAATAACGGGCTGCGAAGCTGTAAGATATAATATGGCAGAATACTGGTATATTCGACAGGAGTATGAAGAAAGGACACATCAGCATTTTGATGATCTGCCTGAACCCGTGATCACCTTGGATTTTACGCTGGGAGAGCGCGATTTCGTTAATGCCGGCAATGCTTCATCACAGATCAAGATGGCTTTAAAGCGTTTGGGAGTTGATAGTGCTATCTTAAGACGAATTGCAATAGCTTCATATGAAGCGGAGATCAATGAAACTGCTCATGCCAAAGGTGGAGACATCACTGGAAATATCTATCCTGAATATGTACTGATCAAGTTCTATGATAAAGGACCCGGTATCGAAGATATCGAGCAATCGATGATCCCTGGTTTCAGTACTGCAGATGATCAGGTAAGAGAAATGGGATTTGGTGCAGGTCTGGGTTTACCAAATATCAAAAAAAACGTTGATGTCTTACATATCGATTCAGTTGCCGGAGGTCGCACTCTGGTAGAAATTATTGTCTTTTTTAGTTAATAAATTTCAGGTAATGAATATGGAGAATGATAAAAAATATTTTCATGCCCTACAGGTAAAGACACAAAAGTGTGTTGCGTGTATGAAGTGTGTTCGCGTATGCCCTACAAAGGCACTGCGTATTCGTGAAGGAAAGGTGCAGCTTGATGATACACGCTGCATTGATTGCGGCAGATGTATCACTGCCTGTAAATATGGAGCTTTAATCCCCTGGTCAGATACCATGGAAATCACAAAAAACAAGAAATACAAAGTTGCAATTCTATCCACAGCATTTGCTGGTCAATTTTCTGATAAAGTAGGTTATCCCACAGCAAAAAAAGCCATTTATCACTTAGGCTTTGATGAAGTGCTGGAAGAATCAATGATAACTGAGCAATATAGCTGGATGATCCGTAAATATTTGAAGGAATATCCTCAGACAAGACCTGTTTTATCAAGTAATTGCCCTGCAGTAGTTCGACTTATACAAGTAAGATTCCCCTCATTACTGCCCAATCTTCTGCATTTGGAATCACCAATGAGCGTTCTGGCGGTGTATTATCGTCAAAAGCTGGTGAATGAAAAGAATATCCCTGATGATGATATTGGGATCTATCAGATTGTCCCCTGCATTTCTCAGGTCACTGCAGTTCATCAACCTGAAGGTAATATTGCTGATATTGAAAACGGAGCCATCTCTATCCAGGAAGTCTTTGGTCATGCCCTGGAAGTATTACCGGAAGCTGCCAGTGATGAGCGCGAAATTGATGTATATACAAAAGGATTGAGCTTATCAGTTTCCCGAATGGAAGCTTCTGAAAATGATGATGGCAATATTCGGACTCTTGCTGTATCCGGCATTTCAAATGTTATTGAGATTTTACTTAAAATTGAGAACCAGCAGATAGACCCCTATGACTTCATAGTTTTTCACAGTTGCATTGGCGGGTGTGTTGGTGGAGTGCTCAATATTGAAAATCCCTTTATCGCTGCCAGTCGTATCAGGCACATTATCAGTAAGGGAAAAGACACAAAATTTGAAGATAAACGAATCAGTGAGATGTTTGATAACGGTGATTTTGATGTTACTCCCTTAGCAGGCAGATCGATAATGAAACTGAGCAGTGACATTAAAACTGCTCTGGAAAAGATGAAAAGAATTCATCAGATAAATGCAACTTTACCTGGACTTGACTGCTCTGCCTGCGGTTCACCAACCTGTTTAACACTGGCTGAAGATATTGTGGAAGGCAAAGCAACTTTGGAAGATTGCATTGTTTTGTTAAGATAAA
>JAVCDJ010000011.1 GCA_030765845.1 Candidatus Stygibacter australis | reverse complement strand
AAAGTGTTGTTCCGCTACCACATACTGTCACCTGGGATGGCCCATACACATATTGTGTTATCAGGATAGATACGGGAGAATCTCCGGGAGATATTTCAGGTAAGATATTGAATCGGCGAGGGAGGTTGATCAAGGAACTATCCTCTGAACCGTTACGAATAGGGGAAAACAGGTTTACTTATCAATGGAATATAGATGATGATGATGGTAACCCTGTTGATGGAGGGTTATACATCTATCAGGTTGATGTTAATGGTAAAATTTATCAGGGCACGATAATAATAGTGAGGTAATAAAGATGAAAAATATAAAGAAAATTAATTGTAACTCACGTCTCACGTCTCACGTCTCACGACTCACGATTTTTCATTCACTTCTCACTCTCTTCCTGCTTCTCCCCTTGCTGCTTTCTGCTTATGATTTCACAAATGGGGGAGTTCGAAATGCTGCCATGGGTGGTGCGGGTACTGCCTCGTCAAATGATGCCTCAGCAATTGTCTGGAATCCTGCTTTTCTGGGTGAGATCACCTGGTATCAATTGATTACGGATTCCAGAACCTATACTATTCAGCTTGATAATGATGATCTATCTGATAATTATGCTTATTTTGCAGCACCACTGGGAAGATTGGGATGCTTAGGATTATCTGTCGGATCAAATGGCAGTAATAATTATAATGAAACCCGAATGGGTATGGCATATGGTACTTCTGCGCTTTCCAGGATCTTATTAGGCAAAGACAATAAATTACTGATAGGTTTTGGTTTCCAGAACTATCGCACAGGTTTTAATGAAACAAATAATTCTTACATTAATGATAGCAATATTTATTCATTTGAAGATTCAAATAGTGCCTTTGATGCCGATTTCGGTATCGTTTTTCGTCCGACTTCATTTTTGCAGCTTGGGCTGGCGGTCAATCGCATTATGTCAGCTAATATGGCTCTGGAGGATGGTGGTTCAGATAAACTACCCCGGATTATCTCGGCTGGAGCAAATATTCATATTGATGCTCTCACACTTACTGCTGATTATAATATTGAGCAGGGAGAAGATATCACTGAATCCCACTATGCTCTTGGTACTGAATACGCTGTAGCAGAGAATTTATTTCTTCGGGCAGGCCTCAATAGTTATGATATCACTGCCGGAGTAGGCATCGATGTATATCGCAAGGATTGGCTGGAAGAGATTGATAATTATGTGGAAGGTATGGCTGATGTAACCTCCCTGACTATCGGTATTGATTATGCTTTCCAGACACCATTTAAGGATAATGAACTGGAATCAGATTTTGGTAATCATTATTTTGGTATTCACCTTGCTTATGGTAAGAAGACAGTTGGTGAAGATGATTTATCAGAAATGTTCCCGGATCAGTATTCATCAGGACTAGATCTTGATTCTCTCTATTTTGCCAGAACAAAGGCTGATACAGTATATAAAGAAGTTACATTATATGATACTGTGAAAGTGGTTGAGCGTGTAGCGGATGAAGATGTGGTTAATGAGCGTGTAGCTGAGGAAGCTGAACGCATCAAACTGGAGCAGGTTGGTGATATTAATCAGGCTTCCGTTTATCTGATCCGTGCTCTGGAATTTTTCTATGCTGAACAATATACTCGGGCAATTGATCAATGCGAGAAGGCAATTGCCCTTGCCCCAAATCTCTCAATGTCATATTTGAGACTGGCATCCATCTATGTGCACTTGAACGAAAATCAGCAGGCAATGGAATATATCCAGCAGGGTTTGAGAATTGATCCTGATAATGAAGAACTTATTAAGCTCCGTAATGCTGTAAATCAATAAATTATATAAAGGATTGTTTATGAAGAAAATTATCGTTATCCTTGCTTTGCTCCTAATGGCTACTGCTCTATGTGCGCAAACTACAGATATTGAAACTGTAATGGAGATACAGGCTGAAAGAGAGCTGGCAGACTGGATTGAAAGTATGCTTTATCCCATTGTGGGAGATAATGTTGCTATCGTGGATATGACACTGCGTTATCCTTCTGAAGGGCTCAAAGTTTTTGGCTCCACCCTTGATACCGAACGAAGTCTGCCCGGATTACCAATGGCTCGCTCCAGCGGTGTGATGCCAAGTGAGATAGCGGGTGAAGAAACCTACCCCACCATCGTAATGAAAAAGGTAGTCACTATTTACCTAAGTAAAAAAACTACTGATGAAATGGAAGAATTTGTACGGCAGAATGTAGCCAGCTGGGTTAATATAAGTCCCGATAAAGGTGATAAACTTGATGTCAAACGAGTTCTTAACCTTATAGCTGATGAAACCGGGGAATCTGGAGATACAATTACTCAGACCCAGGACTACCGTAATTACATCATTATGATCGGTGCTTTGCTGCTTTTCCTCATGCTGATATTTCTAATCATCTTTTCCACTCGCATGAACAAACTTTCCAAATCATTAAAGGAAGTAAATATTCCAGGCTTGGAAGGTGCTCTCCGTGCTCCCTCAGTTACTCAAACTTCTGCCGGTAAGCGTGAAAGTGGGTCCAAAGAACCAGTTACTGTAAGATTACTGCCTCAGGAAAAGAAAGAGGAAGAAACTCTCAGTTTTCATTTCGTACAAAATCTTTCCATTAATGGTTGTGGACAATTGCTGGGCAATGAATCACCTGAAGCAGCAGCATTTGTACTTTCTCAACTTTCTCCGGAATTTGTGAGTGATTTCTTTAATAATTTTACTGGGAATACGGATATTCTGCTTACTGCCATGATCAAAGGTAAGCAGCTAATTCGTCCTGAAATTGTTAAATTGCATCAGAGACTATCTCAAAATTATCATAATCAGATGGAAAAAGAAAGCCTTTCATATAACAACCAATCACTGATTGCTGAATTGATCAATAATTTACCGGCAAAAACTTCAGAGAAACTCTATGGTAGAGTACATTCTATCGATGCCGGTTTTGCAAGTATTATGAGAAAAGATGTTATACTGCTTGATGATCTAGTTGATCTTGAAACACAGCAAATTGAAAGTTTGATCAGATATATTGATAGAAATATTCTGATAAATTATCTGTCTATCGCTCCTCCTCTTGTTAAAGAGAAATTCTTTAATAACATGACCAGTCGTAACAGAGAATTGTTTGATGATGAAATGCAAAACATTAAGCCACTATCCGATGAAGACATCATTATTGTTCAAGATCAAATGCTGAATTCTGTTCGAAATCTGCTGTTGAAGGCATAGGAGGAAAATATTATGAGATTATCTGTATATATTGGCTATCTTCTTGGAATCATAGTTATTGTGGGAACTATTATCACAAAAGAAGATACAAGTTATTTCATTGATCCTGGAGCTTTGGCAATCGTGTTGGGTGGAACCATTGCTGCCTTACTGGTACATTTCTCACCCAAAGCATTTACTTCTGCGTTTTCTTCATTTTCCAAACTTTTTACTGAAAAACCCTATACTGCAAAACAAATGATGAATTCCATGGTCTCACTCAGTCGTGATGTACGTAATAATGGTATCAGGTCAATTCTCAGCAGTAGTACTGTAACAGGAAACAAGTTTCTGGAGAATGCTTTGATGCTCGTTGCTGATGGTGAAGAAATTGAATTTATTGAAGAGACACTGATCCAGGAAAGTATCACTATTACAGAACGTTATGCTTTGGGAGAGCAGGTCTTTAAAACCGGGGGTAGTCTGGCTCCTCAATTTGGTATGATGGGTACGATTATTGGTCTTATTGCCATGTTGAATAGAGTGGAAGACCCTGCTTCAATACCTGCTGCCATGGGTTTGGCACTTGTTACTACTCTTTATGGGCTGATTATGTCTGCTCTGTTTTTCAAACCAGCTGCTGGTAAGATCAGAATTAAAAATCAGATAGATACCAAAGTTAGAGAAATTATCATTCAGGGCATTATTTCTATTAATAATGGTGATAATCCCCAGATTACTAAAGAAAAACTCTCAATTTATCTTGATTAATGGTGCTTTATGGCAAATAATAAATTGAAAATAGAAAAACTCAGACGGAAAATGTACGAACTGGAAGAAGATCTGGATGATTCCCAGAATTACGGTGACATAATGACGCCTTATGGCGATCTCATGACACTGCTTCTGGTTTTCTTTGTTTTCTTCTTTATTCTTTCTGATATTCAAAAAAGTCAACGGATCATTGAGCAAAATGCCAAGCTTTCCGAAGAACAGGCAAAAGTTGACTCTCTACTTGATCTTAATGAAACTGTGATCACAATCCCCGGTGAGATCCTGTTTTCATCAGGTAAGGCTGAATTACGCTGGCAAAGCCTGCGTGCTCTGGCTCAGGTCGCTGAGAATATCAAAAGAGAGATCGGAGACGAAGAAGGCTGGCAAATTCGTATTGAAGGTCATACGGATAATGTCCCTATCAGCACCGTGAAATATGAATCTAACTGGGATCTTTCCATGGCGCGTGCTCTAAGTATTGTGAAATTCTTTGTCGAAAACGACTTTTTCCCACCAGATCAATTACAAGCTATGGGTTATGGCGAATTTAAACCCATAGCTCCCAATGACACTGACGAAAACAAGCGTAAAAATCGACGTGTGGAAATAAGACTTACCAGAAAGTATCAGTAAATAATATATAAAATCCCGGACTGATTTATCAGTCCGGGTTCAGTTTTTTTGGGATATATAATATTCCTAAAAAGAAATTTATTCAATCACAGTTTTCAGCATTGCCTTTTCTTCTTCTGCCACAACACCCATCACTTGCTGGATTACGCCACCAAACATCTTGCTCAAGAGGCCAATATTCATTTTAGATATCATTACTTTACCTTCATGGGTTTCATATACAGCAAATCGACAGGGCATTATCCCGGCAATTTTCTTATTATTGTCATCCTGCAGTATGGTATAAGAGTGGTCTGCATGGCAGATCTCAATTATCTGCATTCTCAGGATATCACCATAATCAAAGGACATGATCCGTTCCTGAACGTCTACTTCATTCACTACTTCCCAGCCATTATCATATGCTGCAATTATCAATTTATCAACAGTTGACTGAAAATCATATTTACTCTCCAGATTGATCAGCATCAGATCAGGCATTTTATTCCAGATCACTGTTCCCATTAAAATGGCACCCAGAAGCAGTCCCACTATCAAATAGATTATTTTTTTCATTAGTTCTCCTCTGCTATTTCTATTTTGTAACCAGTTGATTTCACTTTGTCCATAATCTCTTCATCTGTTGCATCGCCTATGACTTCCATTGTTTTCTGATTAAGGTCAATCATCACTTCTTCTGCACCAGCAAGTTCTTCCACTGCTGATGTGATAGTTTTCACGCAATGATTGCAATGCATATCTTCTATAATATATTTTTTCATTACTACTCCTTTTATCGGCTCAACCTTAATTTTCCTGCGTGGTCTATACTTACGCCAAAATGATAGAACCAGAATTACAGTAAATATTATCGTTATAATGTCAAGCCAGATACTTCTGCCCATATTATGTGTCATGTGCTTCACATTTACAGTGATGCCAAAATTATCTACCAGCACATTTAGCAGCATACCAAAACCTAAAGCACAAATGGTCAGAACTGCCACATATATTGCAGTAACTTTTTTGCCCAGACTGCTGGCGATCACAGTTAATGATGCCGCATTGGTTGCTGGTCCCACAACCAGAAATACGAATGCTGCTCCGGGTGAGATCCCTTTCATGATCAGGCTTACGGCTATTGGTATTGAGCCCGTAGCACAAACATACATCGGAAGACCTACAATGATCATAAAGATCATTCCCAGAAAACCTTGTCCGCCATACTTCTCGAAGAAACCATCTGGTATCAGCCAGGTGATAAGTCCAGCTAAGATGATTCCCACCACCAGTTGAGTGGAGATATCATCAATAAAATCACCGTAAGCATAGGCAATAAACTTCTTGAAAACATTAGTTTGCCTGTCAGAAATATGATCATGATCATTATCATGACCTGTTCCACATGAACAGCTTTCGGCATTTTCTCTCTGCTTCGGTCGGTTCCAGGGATGAGAAGGATGTGTGCAGTTTGGATCGTCACATTCGCATGTCAGACAACATGATTGAGCAGCAGATTCTATATTTTCCAGTTTATCTTCCGGCTTGATCTTATTGGTTATCACACCAGCAATGATTCCCATCAAAAGTGCTGTTAGGGGACGGTAGATCCCCATAAACCAGCCTAACATGCCAAAAGTGGGTATTATACTGTCAATCCCGGTTTGAGGGGTAGAGGTTAAAAAGGATATTGTTGCTCCATTAGAAGCTCCTTTTCGCTTAAGGTGCATCGCCGTGGGTACTACTCCGCAGGAACATAATGGCAATGGTACGCCAAATACTGCTGCTTTGATAATAGACCAGATATTAGCTTTACCTAATTGCCTGAGAATGAAATCTCCCTTCAAAAGCACATGCATCAATCCCGCAAATGTTAAACCAATAAACAAATACGGCGCTATCTCAAGATAGATCCCATATATAGCCGTCAATAAATTATTCACTTCTCACTTCTCACTGTTCACTTCTCACTACTCATCTTTATAAGCTCATCATGAAGTGCTTTCACTTCTGCTTCAAATTCTTCATTTTCAGAATATTCAGGATTTTCTGCCCCATATTGCATTCCCCTTTCCAAAGTAGTCAGGGCTTCTTGTGCTTTGCCTTGTTCAAGCAGCACGTGAGCCAACATCACATAGGCATCATAATGATTTTCGCGTACTTCGATTGATTGCTTGAGAGCTGCTTCTGCATCATCCAGATTACCAGATTTCCACAATGCTTCTCCCTTATGACGCCAGGGACATGCCCACACTGGACTTTCAGCATTCAAGGATTCATAAATTGGTATGCACTCGTCATAACGTCCCAGATCAAGCAGTAGATTGGCATAATTAAATTTTGTTTTCATGGTCAAGCTGTCAGGTTCAGAGCCCAGTTCATCCAGGGCTTTTTCTAATTCAGAATAATAAAGATAAGCAGTCAGCAATTTCCCGGTCTCATTATCCAAAGTACTATAATAATCCAGAGCACTCTTAAAATTCTCCAGAGTCGGGTCTGTTTGATACTTCTGATACTCATCATACTCACTCTGATCGTGTGCCTGCCCAAATAATCCCGCAGCCAAAATCAGCAAAATTAATCCCAAAATATTCCCTTTCATTCTAATCTCCTGTTACTATTTTATAGTATAAACTAATCGATTTTTGCTATAAATGAAATTATTTTACTTCTACTTATTACTCTTTTGATATAATAGTATAGTATTCGGAAGAATTATCATTTTCATCCTGATAGGGTGAAAAGTTAAATTTCTTATCCGGCAAAATGCTGATTTCAGCCGATATTGATCAGTCCAAAGAAGGCAAAGAAGTGAAGGACCGTGCCGATAAGTGAGAGTACATGAGCATACGCCTGATTATATTTAAGTCCATTCATGCTGCCTAGCCAGAAGGAAAATACATATAGTATGGAACCTGGAATGAAAAATAATTTGAATTCGGGTGTGAAATATTTCAGACTCACGATCAATGAGACTGTGAGGAAAAGCAGTAAAATCAAATCTATGGCAAAATCTACATCACTGGAATTCTTCGTATTGAAAAATAGATTGAGAATACCTGCTATTCCCAAAACAGCAGTTATCAAAAAAAGTATCCAGCCCCATTGTGAATCCAGTATCGTCAGTGAAATTGGCGTAATAGTTCCGACGATAAACAGATATATGGCAGTCTGTTCCATGATGCGGAAAATCCGTTTTGCCTTATAATGTGTTAGACTGTGATAAAATGTGGAGCAGAGATAAAAATAGACTGCTAAGCCGCCATATATGGAAAATGAGACAACTTGTCTGACGTTTCCGTAAAGCGATGAAAATACCACCAGCAGGACAAGTGCCGCGATGGAAATCAATATCCCAATCCCATGAATAATACTGCTGGCTATCTCTTCATTTATCGTTTGCGCCGGCAGCATTTT